>DASQZP010000357.1:0-3598 GCA_035638655.1 Bacteroidales bacterium | reverse complement strand
TTTTTATATTGACGCCATTACCAAGATTAACGCTACTGTTACCCGGATTAAAAATAGCCACACGTGCATGAGCAGTTCCATTGTTAGTACTTTCAAGGTAAACGTTCATCAAACATCCCTGCATATCAACATCTGCAGAAGCTATTAGCATGTCGCCCATTGCTACAGCAGGCAAATTGGCAGGTTGCTGAAGCACAAATGAGGGAGAAAGCCATCTTGTACCACTCTGAATTGTGCCGGGATTTACTGATGTATTTGAATTTGAACTAACACCACCACCTGTTATGGTTGAATTGATAACCACTGAATCAGCTTTTTGTATTACCTGAATTCCAGCCCCTCCGGCAAGGGTTTTCATAACAGGAGCTGAAGAAGTGACTCCCACCGGGATCTGTCCGTTGGTGCCTGCAGACAAAGCCTGAACAGCTCCTGAACCTCCTCCAATCAGTATTCCTCCGGGTTCAAGGTAAGGAGCACCGGTTCCTCCATGCTTCACAGAGAGGGTATCTGTAACTTTAGTTGACAAATTAATTGTACTGTCTGCAATATCATTGTTCATAATTGTACCGTCCAATATCTTTTCAGAAGTAACAGCCCCGTTTGAGAGATCATTTGTGGCAATTGTCTCATCAAGGATCTCATCGGAAGTCACTGCACCGGTTCCAATATCTGAAGCAGAAACAGTTTCGTCCAGTATCTCATCTGAAGTAACCGCACCAGTTCCAATATCTTCAGCCTGAATTGTTTCATCTAAAATTTTAGAAGTAGTAATAGCATTATCAGCAATATCATCCGTATAAAAAGAATAAGGGACAGTCATGAATTTTTGTAAACTCACGATGCGGTAATTGCCATCATTATTTATGGAAATTTCAACTTTGAGCCACTGGTCAGCATCTATCCATGGAATGTTCAACAGATCACTGTACTGTCCGCTACCTGTCTGTTCACCCTTTCCGATAACAAGAGAAAAAAGCCCATAACGATCAGTTAGTGTGGTATGTGTTTCCTGGTAAAGGACCGCACCATCTTCGCCTTTCTGAATGGTAAACCGAATGCCTATCTCTTTTTCGTACAAGGGTTTCCCCTGAATGTCCATACCCACTATCTCTTTGCCTTCGTCGTCAACAGCTACAGCCTGATAATTAATTCCCTCCAGCGGGCCAATCTGTTGTGCGGAAATTTTATAACTTGTAAAACCAAGCAATAATATTATTAAATATATGGTGGTAAACTTTTTCATCTTATTTACTTTTAAAATATTACATTAAATATTTCACTGAATAGCAAAGGACAATCCCACAGTTATCATTGAAGCCTTATTGTTAGCCTTTTGTCCGTCTGATGTTGCCTCAATATTTTTGAATCCCATCAAATAACTGTATTCTGCGTAAGCAGACATGCTCTCGGAGAGTTCAAATTTAACACCCGGAGAAAAATACATTCCGGCATCTCCTTTGGTAACAGAGCCATCTTTTTTGATATCGAAATTCTCATTGTTCAGACGTTGGTTAGCCTTCAACAAGTATCCATAATAAAAAGAAATGGCCAGGTATGGACTGAATCGTCCCATATCATAAACATAGCCACCACCAAGTTTGAACTGAAAATACTGAAGATCCCATTGATAATTGGAAGCATCATAAACCAGCGTAGCCCCGGCTTTACGCATTCCAACAGAGGTTCTGGCAAAGGCACCATTCCCAAAATCATAGAGATAACCTAAATTATATGCCCCGTTATATACAGGGGCATAATCCTGATCTATATTCCCGTTACTATCGGTAAACCTGAAACTGATTATCTGCTGCGAAGCCTCAACAGACAGAAATGATGACTGTGCATTGAGTGTTGTAAATGACACAAAAAATCCAACCAACAACATAAAAACTGTTGGCATTAGAGATAGTTTTTTCATAATTTATTATTTAGTAATTATCACTTTTGACTGATATTGCTCTTCTTTGCTGTGATTATACACCGAGATAAAATAAATACCACTGTCCCATCCGCTGCAATCCACTACATATCTGCTGCCATCCGGAATTCGGATATTTAGCTTTTCCTTGCCACTGATATCGGTAATTTTCAGATATGCATCTTCAAATTTGAAGGAGGGAAGAATATTAATTATTGTCGATGCCGGTATGGGGTAAATCCTTAATTCTTCATATTTTTCTGCGGCATCATTTATTGCCAGGTCATATCTTTGTGGTTGCTGATAACCGGGAATTATCAATAATCCGTTTTCCTCATCAATGTTGGTTGAAAAAGGCTGTCCAATCGTCTGACTTATCAAGGCTCCTCCAACACTGACTCCTGCAGTTCCGTAACAACCAATACTCTGCCTCTTAACCCCTTGTGCCTGCATGCTTACTAAGAATAAACCAGAAAGTGAAATAAACAGCAGGAAGAACTTAAAATATTTCTTCATTTTATATCATTTTTAATATAGTGATAGTTGAAATATAGATTTTTTATACATCTAAATAGAAATAATGTTACATATTACGGCCAAATATTGATTAAATTTTATTTTTAACAATTTCTACAGTATTTAATCCACAAGCGAAATATGGAAAGTATCAGTTCCATTAATAAGTTAAAGAAATATCATATGGGTATTATATAATTGAGACACTGAAAAAGAACATAACGCTCAAAAATTAAGATTTTTATAATTCAATCCATTCATAATCAAAGATTTGAACAGACCCGCATGAGAGCCAAATAATTGATTTAACCACTTCTTCACCACCCTGGTAAGCAAAAAGAATACATTAACAAAAAAAAGCTGCCCGTGGGACAGCTTTCCTTAATGCAAGATGTGTTTTTAACTATTTCCTGATAAAAATCTTTTTCAGCAGTAATCCCGTTTCATCAGATTGTACCTTCAGCAGGTATACCCCTGCCGGTAAATCAGCATTGATGCTGAAAGTATTATTTCCGACACCTGCTTCAAACCTGCTTGAATACATCACATTACCAGACATATTAATAATTTGAGCCTGCACCTTTTGCCTGGATTTCAATGGAAGTTGCAAGGTGAACTGTCCGGCTGAAGGATTCGGGTACACATTCAGTTTAGACAGGGTGGTAACATTCACGCCTGTTGCCGGAGTAACAAAGATGATGACTTTGGCTGTATCATGCTTGGAAAGATCGGCACTGTAAGAGATCATATATTTTACAGAATCCTTGCCTTCATAATCAGCCGGTGCATTATAACTAATACCCAAAGGATTATACCATAACAAACCGGATTCACCTTGTTTTGCTTTGGTAAGAATCTCCATGGTAACAGCAGCCACAATTGAATCATTATCCGTAACTATTACATTGCCAACTTTGCCTTGTTCTACATAAATTGTATCATTTACAGCAACGGGTGCTCAAGTCAACTCGTGGAGAAGGCCAAGATTATCCATAAACCGCTTCACGAAATTCTGATAATAAATATTGGCAATGGTGGCATCATGTACAATAAGCGTATTTTCATCGTTGCGATCTTCGGCAGCCGCGCTCCAGTTGTGCGACCCGGTGAGTACAACAGGATCAGACGCCGGTAAACTCTGGTCTACCACCATATATTTGTTAT
>DASQZP010000356.1:0-6644 GCA_035638655.1 Bacteroidales bacterium | reverse complement strand
TGAGCGTTGTAAGTAAAAAATAGTGAAGCACTGATAAACCGACAGAAAAGATAATCATCTAGATATATAGTATGGCGCACGGTAAAGAGACTCCCAGGCAGAAAATGATCGGTATGATGTACTTGGTACTGACCGCTTTGCTTGCACTTAATGTAGCAAGGTCAGTATTGGATGCATTTGTGATCGTCGATGAAGGCCTTACTAAAACAACGGAGAATTTCTATTCTAAGAATGAGATGATGTATCAGGCCTTTGAACAGGCTGCTGCTGAGAATCCCGTTAAAGCCGGCCCCTGGAGAGATATTGCAAATAAAGTAAAAAAGCGGTCGAACAACCTGGTTAATTATATACAGGATCTTAAAAAAGAAATTGTTTATACTTCTGAAGGAAAGGATACTCCGGCTGTTACTGAAGATGGTGAAATTAATGGTATGTTAATTCAGGGCAAAGATAATGCAGATGTTCCTGCCCAAATCATGATTGGAGATAATAATGACGGGAAAGCCAACGATCTGAAAGATTCTATCGTTGATTACCGGAAGTTTCTGATCGGATGGTTGAGAGACAAAGATTCAGGAATAAAGGCTTCAATTGAAAAAAGTCTGGATACATCGGATCCTCCAAGAGTGGAAGGACAGCATGAAACCTGGCAAATTGAGCATTTTGAGCATATGCCTCTGATTGGTGTTGTTACGCTTATGTCGGGTATGCAGGCTGATGTTAGAAATGCAGAATCAGAAATATTGAAATATCTTTATTCGCAGATTGACGCAGGTTCTTTTAAATTTAATTCACTTGAAGCAACAGTAATTCCAAATACCAGTTATGTGCTTAAAGGGAATGAATATCAGGCAAGAGTTTTTGTTGCTGCTTTTGATACCACTCAGAAGCCTGTTATATATGTAGGTAAATATGATTCTACCAAAAACAGTGATGGAAGTTATGATTATCATATGATTGGTAACTATGATTCATTGCCTGTTGAAAACGGGAAAGGGATTTACAGCATTAAGCCAACACAGGTGGGTTATCATAAATGGGGAGGATTGATCAAATTGCCTTCCCCAAGTGGTGGTGCAGACATTAAGAAGCCATTCAGGATGGAATATCAGGTAGCAGCTCCGAACCTGGTTATCTCTCCCACCAAGATGAATGTATTTTATCTGGGTGTAGATAACCCGGTAGATATATCAGTTCCCGGTATTCCTGCCGATAAGATCTTCCCGACTATGACAAACGGTAAGATACGCAAACAGGGTGGATCGTATATTGTGAATCCTTCAAGACCCGGGAATGCCATCGTTACAGTATTTGCCGAAATTGAGGGCAAACGGAAAAACATGGGTTTCATGGAGTTCAGGGTGAAAATTGTGCCTGACCCTGTTGCAAAAGTAGCGGGCATGAAGGGCGGAGATATTAATAAAAATGTCCTGCTGGCACAAAACGGTGTGTTGGCTGATATGGAAAGTTTTGACTTTGATCTTACTTTTAAGGTTACTGAATTTACAGTTTCTACTACACAAAACGGATTTGTGCGGGATGCAAAAACCCGTGGAAACTTATTCAGTTCACAACAAATGGAAATTATGAGAAACGCGACTCGTGGACAACGAATATATATTCAGGATATTAAAGCTGTGGGTCCTGATGGCACCACGCGTTCATTA
The DNA here is from genome assembly GCA_035638655.1 of Bacteroidales bacterium. GTDB lineage: Bacteria > Bacteroidota > Bacteroidia > Bacteroidales > DASQZP01 > DASQZP01. The sequence goes on along the minus strand of DASQZP010000356.1, from coordinate 4,977 downwards.
TCAACAATAGCATTTAGAATTAATTAATTTTTAAAACTATACAACAATGAAAAAGACACTTATTGCTTTTATAGGATTGTCTGTTCTTTTACTTTCCGGTGCAACGACACTGAAAGCACAGGATTTGCTCACCGAGGTTTATGTAAAAGAAAATATACCGCATAAAAAACCGGTTCCCTATCCGTATTTACGTGAATCGGATGTTATGTGGTCCAAAACCATATGGCGAATCATTGATTTGCGTGAGAAAATGAATCTTCCGCTCTATTATCCTACCAACCCGATTGGTAACAGAATGAGCCTTATTGATGTTTTGATGAGTGCCATCAAAGACGAAGGAGTAACAGCATACAGTACTGCTGATGAGCTGAATGAATTTAAAAACCCGATGAATCAGGAGGATTTGAATCTGGCCTTTGATGCCGGTGTGGATACCATCAAAACACAGGATGTAAATACCGGCCAGCTGGAGACCAAGATTATCCCCAGAGAACCAAAAACGGATGAGGTTAAACAGATCCTTGTCAAAGAAAAATGGTTCTTTGATAAACAAACCTCTACCATGCGGGTAAGAATCATCGGTATATGTCCGATCAGGGTATACGTGAGGAAAGAAGAAGTTGGTAATCCTGATGCTGCCATCCAAAAGAAGAAAACTTTCTGGGTATACTATCCTGAAGTACGTAATATCCTGGCAAGCCATGAAATTTATAACCGTCATAACGACGCGCAACGGATTTCTTTTGATGATTTCTTTTGGCAGAGAAGGTTCCAGAGTTATATCTTCGCCGAATCAAATGTATATGACAATCGGTCTATTTCCAATTATACATCCGGAAAAGATGCGCTCTATGAATCAGACAGGATCAAAGAGGCAATCTTTAACATGGAGCAGGATCTGTGGCAATATTAATTAGTGTCTGTCCATAATGTCCGATAACCGCGTTGTTGCAAAATTCTAATTCCTCATATAGATTAGTATAATGCCGATTAAAATTTTTGCACGCTTTTATCTCAAACATTATGATCCACACACTTAACTTTATTGACAGACTGTAATTAGAATATAGTTTTAAAAAATAAAAGAAGCTGTCTCCACCGGACAGCTTTTTTATGTTCCGGGCATATATTTTTTGTTGCAAAAAAATTCTGACATGTTTTGCTTTAATCAGCTGATAGATTAGATAATACAAAAAAAAACGCTCAGACCATGTATTGAGCGTTCTTTTTGGTAATTATGTAAAAATTGAAACCTGATTGATCTAACAGGCTTAAATGAAGGAGTCCCCATTCTTTATTTTCACATCATTCACAAATTGCTTGATGCGTTGTTCATCTTCTTTTCTGCATATAAGCAAGATATCATCTGATTCAACTACTATATAGTCTTTGAGCCCCTGAACTACAACAAGCTTGTCTTTTGGGACTTTAACAAGGCAATTTTCGAGATTATAGGCGAAGACATTTTCACCGGAAACAGTGTTTCCCTTATTATCTTTATGAGAATGTTCGTATAATGATCCCCAGGTACCCAGATCAGACCATCCAAAGTCAGAGCATATCACATAAACATTGTCTGCCTTTTCCATGATGCCATAATCCACTGAAATGCTTTTGCAGCGGGGATAAGCATTGTTGATAAATTCCGTTTCTTTTTCCGTATTATAGAGACCTTTTCCTTCCCGGAAAAGAGAGTTTACTTCAGGCAGGTCTTGATCAAAAGCGTTCATAATAGTATTCAGAGACCAAAAGAATATACCCGAATTCCAATAAAATTCTCCACTTTCATAAAAGACTTTGGCCAGCTCGTAATCGGGCTTCTCAGTGAAGGTCTTTACCTTTGTCAGGTTGTCTTTCATGTCTTCAGGATTAACCTGAATGTAGCCATATCCGGTTTCTGGCCGGCTGGGTTTGATACCCAGTGTCAGTAATGCCTCATTTTCTGAAACAAATTCCAGCCCCTTGGTAACAATCCTCAAAAATTCCTCTTCTTTTATGATAAGATGATCAGAAGGTGCCACTACGATATTTGCTTCCGGATTGGATGCCAGGATCTTGTGGTTTGCATAGGCAATACAGGGAGCTGTGTTTTTCCTGCTGGGTTCAAGTAATACATGTTCAGCCTTAATAGCCGGCAATTGTTCCAGTATTATGTCCTTATAGTCAGCATTGGTAACCACAATAATATTTTCTGAAGGAATAATCTTGTTAAAACGGTCAAAAGTTTGCTGAAGAAGTGTTTTGCCTGTTCCAAGTACGTCCAGAAATTGTTTCGGACGATTTGTTCTGCTTAAGGGCCAGAACCTGCTTCCCACGCCACCGGCCATTATTACACAGTAATTATTAGTGTTTTGTTCCATAAATAACGAATATTAGTGATAGAATTTTTTGGATTTGCTGCTAAAATACTTAATAAATCCAGAGCCTGGGGAAAGAATTTTAAATAATTGATAAAAGGCCTGTTTTGCTGTATTTATATTTTTAAAAATTGCCATGAATGATAAGTTTTAATTTTTGTACTTTTGCCTAAATTCAAATATGAATCTGGTTTTATTATTATTCTGTTGCAAGTTAGTGATCAAATGATTTTTAAACATATAAATGCAGGTTTGTAATTTTTAAAGCAAGAGGAGGAAGCTTCCGTTGAAACTTTACGGTAAGTTTCATTATTACAGTAAATATTAAAAAATACACGAGTGAAAATTATACACCATCTCGGAAAATACGTACTGTTACTGTCAAAGGTTTTTACAAAACCGGAAAAGACGAGGATCTATTATAAACAGATGATCAGGGAGGTTGATAAGCTCGGTGTTAACAGTATCGGCATCGTTATCATCATTTCTGTGTTTATGGGTGCAGTTATTACACTTCAGACACGTTATAACCTGGAAAATCCGCTTATTCCTCTTTATCTGATCGGACTGACAGCGAGAGATACCATGTTACTTGAGTTTTCATCGACCATGGTTGGGTTAATCCTTGCCGGTAAGGTTGGGTCCAACATTGCTTCCGAGATTGGTACCATGAGGGTTTCCGAACAGATTGATGCATTGGAGATTATGGGGATCAATTCCGCGAGTTATCTGATACTGCCTAAGATTGTTGCTACAGTTATTTTTAATCCTTTCCTGACATTGATCAGCATGTTTGTGGGTATCTTTGGCGGTTGGCTGGCGGTTGTTCTTACAAGTGCACTGCCTACTGCCGATTATATCTATGGTATCCAATATGCTTTTATCCCCTATTACATCACTTATGCCCTCATTAAGACGGTGGGAATCGCTTTTATCATTACAACAATTTCAGCCTACCAGGGGTATTTTGTTCAGGGAGGATCGCTGGAAGTTGGCCGGAACAGTACACGGGCAGTAGTATACAGCAGTGTTGCCATACTTTTCTTTAACGTAGTACTTACCCAATTAATGCTGTCATGATTGAAGTAAAAAATATATCTAAATCCTTTAATGATAACCTCGTGCTCGATGATATATCGGTTACTTTTGAACGGGGCAAAACAAATCTCATCATCGGACAGAGCGGATCAGGCAAAACAGTATTGCTCAAATCGATTGTTGGCTTGCACCAGGTGGATATAGGGGAGATTATTTTCGACGATGTAGTATTCAACAAGATATCCTTTAAGGAGCGTAAATTAATTAGGCAACAAATAGGTATGCTTTTCCAGGGGGGGGCACTCTTTGACAGTTCAACCGTTGAAGAAAATGTCATGTTTCCACTTGATATGTTTACTTCCATGAGCTATGAGGAAAAACGCGACAGGGCCAATCTCTGTCTGGACAGGGTAAACATTGCCAATGCCAATAACCTGTTGCCTTCAGAGCTGAGTGGGGGGATGCAGAAAAGGGTGGCTATTGCCCGGGCGATTGCCCTGAACCCCAAATACTTGTTCTGCGACGAGCCAAACTCAGGCCTCGATCCCAGGACAGCACTTGTCATAGACAATCTTATAAAGGAAATCACTGAAGAATTCAATATGACCACTATAATAAATACCCATGACATGAACTCGGTTATGGAGATCGGGGATAAGGTAGTATTTATTTATAGGGGCATAAAATGCTGGGAAGGGACAAAAGACGATATTTTCTCTACGGATAATAAGTATTTGAATGAGTTTGTTTTTGCTTCAAACCTGGCTAAAAAGATTAAGCAGATTGCTGTAAAATAGTGTCTGTCAATAATGTCCGATAGGCAACAGGGAGGTTGCCTCAGTTCTTAACTTCCTCGTAATCCACGTAATCCCCTTCATCTTTGCCGATGTGTTTTTTTGCCGGGGGAATATAATCAATGGTTACTTTTCCTTCTGTATTTCGTTGTTTGGTATAGCCGTTTCTGTTGCCTGACTGTTGGTTCCCATTCATTTTGTTACGCATATAGTTTCCCAATAACAGGGGTACAACAAAACGGAAGATAAACCTGAACAGGTAATAAAAAACTACCAGTAAAAATAATGTTCTGATTAATCCAACTATCATATTATCAATGTTCTGAATATTCGTACAAAGGTAGGGATATTTTAGGAGGTTTTTCAAACATTGAATGGAATAATTGGGGGGTGCTAATGTTAAAAAAGTTAAAATTGTCTCACGCTTTTCAGGGTGAGGGGGTGATGGTTGCTGTATTCCCGGGGCTTCACCCCGGGCTTTGTTCTGCCAGGCCTTCAGCCTGGGAATATTATTCAATCATTGGGAAATCTTTAATTTTTTTGTTGCAGCCAAACATCAGGTTGAACCCCATCCTCAGGTTTACCGTACGCATGGTAGCCGGGATTACCGGTAAGCCGCTCGATGCCTCCCGGTAATAGGAGAGGGGTATCAGGTCACTTACCAGGAACATGTTAAACGGTCCGAGTTTGGCACTGATGCCCATACCAAAATTGTTATAGGTGTTGTTCATGATGGTATAGGAGAACGAGGCAGCCAGCATTTTCACCGGGTAGAAATTTACCGAAAA
>DASQZP010000355.1:0-2222 GCA_035638655.1 Bacteroidales bacterium | reverse complement strand
CATTGAATTGAAGAAAGCCATCCAACTTTTTAACCCAATCAGTCATCTTCATCGGCCGTTGTTTCTCGGCTTGTAATTCGGCATAATCCAGATACATAGTTACGATGCGATTAAGCTCCCTGATCTCTTTTTCAGACAAATAATTTTTGGCTACTTTGACATCGGATTTTAAAACTTTTCCATCGGGCGCATTTTTCCAATTCGTTAAACCCATATGAGATTTTTTGGCATTAGCTCGCTTAGCGATAATTTCCGCGGCTGTTTTCCCAGTTATAGCCCAATGTAATTTATTCTGTACCGTTGCATAAAATTCTTTGGTAATTGGGGATTTAGAATCATAATCTATACTGCATTCAGCATAAATATCCGTGATCTTTTGATAAAAGCGGCGTTCCGATGCCCGTATCTCCCTGACTCGCTCAATGAGTTCGTCAAAATAATCCTTACCAAATAAGGTCTTTCCTTGTTTCAATCTGGCATCATCAAGAACAAATCCTTTCGTTATAAATTCTTTTAGTGTACGGGTCGCCCAAATACGAAATTGAGTTGCCTGATAAGAATTAACCCGGTATCCTACAGAAATTATGGCATCTAAATTATAATACTCGAGATTTCTTTTTACTTTTCTACTTCCCTCAATTTGAACTGTCAAAATTTCTTTGACAGTTGAACTATTATCAAGTTCATTTTCTTCAAAGATGTTGATAAGATGATAGCTCACATTTTGCTTCGTTGTTCCAAATAATGATGCTATTTGATTCAAAGTCAGCCAGACCGTTTCATCTTTTACTAACACTTCAACTTTAACATCCCCACTTGACGTTGAATAAAGCACAAAATCATTTGACGGAAGTTCTTTGTTATACATTATTACTATTTTCTTGATACTTTAATTTTCACAATTTCGCTCTCTTAGGTACTCCTTTGGTTTCATTCCCTTTTTTGTTTGACCCAGGATTCATATGATTTATGGATTTACTCGATTTTTTCAATCTTGGATTTTGATTCTTAATCATGGTCATCTGCTTAATCTATTATAATCCTAGTTCAGAAAAATGTAATTCATCCAACAAATTCTGCATACTCACTTTTTCTTTTGCTCTTTCTCATATTTATACACATCCTCAGCCACCCGCAACGCCTCTGTCGCATCCGATTCATCTTTAATTACTTCATAAATACGGTCTGCCAGCCAAAGCGTCAATAATTCGTTTACATCGACATGAAAAATTTGGGCAAACAGATCGACCTGCTCCCGTTTGGCATTACGCTCCCCCCGTTCAATCTTACTGAGCATCGGGGTATCGATTTCCAATTGAGCCGCCACCTGCCGCTGCAAGAGCTTTCGCTCCCCCCGTAATGTTCTGATATGTTCTCCGAACTGATTACTCATGTACTTTAAAAGACTTGTCATTTATTGACAAGTATAATAATGGAAAATTGGATTTACAACTTTAGTTTTTAAGCACACCATTCCCTTCCATCTTTTAAATCTTTCTTGACATTCCTTCTTAGGTAAACCGAGATGTGGATTAACTTCATCAATAAGTTCATGCAATTTATCAGATGCAACAGTTTTTGAAATAGTTTTATTTTCGACCATTTGATCAAATATCCAAAGATGGCCATGAACCATTAACATCTTTTGGGAAGCTAACTTTCTAAGTGAGTTATCACTCGTCAATAAAGTGGCATTTAGGTTTGAAGCTTGATAAAAAGCAGAACAATCCTGTTCTGATAATGTAGGTTTTCTTTGTTGAAGTTCGACTATTGCTGTCAAGTCTTCAACTGATTCTTCATGGATGATTAATTGACCATTACTTATATAAGGGTCTAAAGCAGCTTGCTGATTCTGAAAAAGTTCATCTAATATTAATGACGTCGTATGAAATTCCATATTCAGACGGAAAAATGGAGATAATAATTGCAACTCTACCAAATCTATCAAAATATTGGCATCATTGACGACAACTTTCATACTGTCATAAAATCTTTTCGAAAAGCGGCTAATTTCTGATTTGCTAGATTAGCGGCTTTACTCATTGAAACGACATCTTCCGAGGCTGCCCGGTACAAAAGCTGAATAAATCTTTTTGATTCCTCTTTACCTTGATACTCTCCAAGTCCAATTTCTTTTCGGTTTTTAGCAATCCATTTTCTAAAATGGAGATAAGTATATTCAGTTACAATATTTAAATCCTTCGCTCTATCCATAATGGCCT
>DASQZP010000354.1:0-2551 GCA_035638655.1 Bacteroidales bacterium | reverse complement strand
AATAACAATGTAAGCTATAAGGCACCTTAATTTTTTTAATTGTTTTTGAATTTTGTTGAAGAGCCTCTCTCCCTGTCGCGGATTTATTTGTAAAAGGGAGAACTTGTCCCGAATCCTTTCGTGAGATTGAGAGTGGGTAAGCAAAGAGAAATTGTGCGAAGAACCTAAATTATTTAAGGCAATTGAATTTGACTTACAGTTTTTTCACAGCCTGTACCGTCCATCGTCATCAATATATTTGGGACACAGATTCCATTATTTCCTTATCTCTACTTCACGTTTATTTATTAAGGACTTTATAATTATACGTTAATAACTTCTGACTCGATCAGGCTTTCATGATCTAAGCAAGTAATTTTTATAGCTATCGGCTTTTAGTCTAAGCAAAGAATAAGAAACCCTAATCTAAAAGATTTTAAGTTTAACACATAAGTCATTTGAAAAAAATGACTTATGCAATATTCCAGGGATATTTTTCTTTTTTCCCTTCTCTGTGTAAATGAGTTTAACCCGTTTTGGTAATAAATTATTAAATGGATCTTTATAAAAGAAAGAAACTACTCATCATTTCTTTTTATGAATGAAAATAATAAAGCAGTATAGCTCATCAACAAACGAAATACTGTTCAATAAATCATCAAAACCTCAAATCCAACCATTATGATTAAAAGAGCGTTCTATTCAGTCATTCTGTTAATTTTTGCTTTTGGTTTTACGTATATAAATACCTACGCCCAGCAAAATAATACAGATACGGCCGTTCTAAAAGGTACTGTAGTTGAAGCTTCTACTGAAAATCCGATAAGTGATATCGAAGTTCAGCTTAAAGATACGGATATGTCGGCCATGACCGATTCCACAGGATACTTTGAATTTACCGGACTGGAACCCGGAACCTATACAATCTACATCGAAGCTGATGGTTATAAAACCTATCAGCAAGAAGTAGATTTAAGCAGCGGAGATGTTGAACTTGCCATAAAACTGGAAGAAGCAACCAACGACAACGATGACGGGGAGTAAGTCCCATCCTAATAAGGGGTTACCAATTATGGTTCCCCTTTTTAAATTTCCGATTTATAAAATGAGAATACATTTTATTGAAATCTCCACCAACAATGTCATCCTGAATCCGAGAAATCTATCAGAGGATAGGTACCTTTCATTAACCCGGATTATTCACGAAGAAATGGAGTCGTGATCAAGGCGAATTTAAAAATGTGCATGAAACGTACATGGGTACATTGATTAAGCATTTTTAAATTCAACGCAGTGCACGGCAACATTTCACAGCTCTTTTTAGACTCCTCAAATTTGAGGAAAACCTTATTTTTTACAAGATATTGTTCTTTCAATATGATGTGTATTCATTCTTGTAGCTTACGTGAATAATTCGGGTTAACATTGCTTATGAACCTTGATAGCTTTCTCACTTCGCTCATAATTACAAGTTGCAATATTGTCAATTCTTAAATGGAAAAGACAATGTCAACTCATAAACCCTTTTAAATTAGAGTTTTAAAAAGATTATTTTGGACATAAAAAAAGCCTTAAAACGCATTTATAAAACGTTTTAAGGCTTTTTAGTACCGGTGGTGAGACTCGAACTCACACTCCCGAAGGAACACGATTTTGAGTCGTGCGCGTCTACCAATTCCGCCACACCGGCAAAAGTTTTCAAGCTATTGTCTCACAATTACTTACTAATAGGAAAATGGGCTCCAAAATATCGCCATATCGTACTACTTAGTGTTCCATTTGGTGTTCAAACAGAACCTTTTTTAGTGTCCATTTGGTGTCCCAAATGCCGAGATTAGCTCACTTTCAATGATTCAAAGAAAAATAACTATTGTAAGAGCACTAATATAACACATAAAGATTTACTTCGTCAACAACCTTTTCTGAATTTTTGGAATTAAATTTATTCCCTTTCCTGCCCCAATATCTCGTTCCCAACGTCTCGTTGGGAATGCAAAGCCTGAAACTCTGTTTCATTTCTATATCGGACTGTTTTGTCATCTAATCTACGGGGTTTCCCTGGTCTTCAGCATACCAACATGCTCAGGCCTTTGCGTTTTAATTGAATAAGTTGTCGTAGTTCCATAATGTCGATTCTTTGCCCTGCCATTTTTTTTTGCAAGATTACGCATCATTATGGAAAGTGGCACAACGGCCAGCGAAATAATTAGAGGATCACTCGTTCAAACTGGCACAATAACCTCCGAAATAGCCATAATATTATTTCGAACGTTAGTAAATAACTTTATTTAGCATCATAAAAGTTTGATTAAGTTCTATAAAGTGGTTTTAAAACCATATAATTAATTTAAATTTCGAATAGATGTGAAATTAGCTAATACGTGTTTAATCAGTTAATATCCGAAAGTGGCGTTTTAATATAGAGGTAAAATCATGGATTCAATTAATTACAAGGTCATTAAAACAGACGAGCAATTCGATGAGTATTGTAAGAATCTTGAAGATCTGGTCTTTAGTGAAAAAGAATTAGTAGCAGAGGATGATAAACAAGATGAAATTGAATTGTTGACTT
>DASQZP010000353.1:0-2070 GCA_035638655.1 Bacteroidales bacterium | reverse complement strand
TGATCGTAATGAGCCAGTTTATGCTTTACATACTGGTTAACGAGTGTACGTCTGCTATACAGTTTTCCCTTTGGTGTCATTCCGGGTCCCATGATACATCCGTCACAACAAAGTAGTTCGAGGTGCTGACAGCCGACGAGTCCTTCCTGGTATTCCCGGAGCGCTTCCTGAAAATTCACCCTTCCCTCTGCAACTATAATATCATTACCTGCCAGTATACTGTCTTCAATATTGATAGTTTGCAACAATCCCCGGCTAATTGGGAAAACAGAGCCTTTTCCGCCATGTGGCGGAGAAAAATCAGCCGGCCTCGTATTTTCAGGTTTTATTGAAGAATTCTCAAACATTTCCCTAAGTTCCTGGAAGGTAATAGTTTCGTCGATCTCCTCAGATTCTGATTTTTTGGCGATACAGGGACCGATAAATACTGTTTTCAGTTTATCTCCGTATTTCTTATGAAGGACTCTGGCGGTAGCCACGGCCGGTGAAATGATGGGTGCCAGGGAAGAGGTAAGCTCAGGCATGTATTTTTCGACATAGGTTACAATGGCTGGGCAATCAGAAGTAATATAATTTTTGTTTTCCTGTTGTAGCAATTGCTCATAAGTGGCGGCTACCACATCGGCGCCAAAGGATACTTCATTGACCAGGTCAAAACCCAGTGCACGAATCATGCCTACCAGTTCCCGGTAATCGTTTATTTCTTCAAACTCAGCAGCAAAACTGGGAGCTATCAGTGCAGCTTTAAGTCCCGGTTTTTTAAGCAGGCTGGCTACTTCATCAATGGATTTTTTATAGGCCTTTGCACCCTGACTGCATACACGGGTACAATTACCGCATGCAATGCACCTTTCCGGCATTACTTCCGCCTGGCCATTGACGATACGTATCCCCTTTATCGGGCATTCCCTGATGCAGGTATAACAAACCCTGCAACGGTCCCTGATGGTATAAACAAGCTTTGTATGCCGGTCTTTTGTATTCATTTTATTAAATCTGCTCAGGTTTATTAAGAAAATTATAAAGTATGTTTCGTACTGAAGGTTGTGGTTACCGCTTTTAATATTTCTTTTGTAGTCACCCCTTCGGTCTCATTGAAAAAATTATTTATTACAGGGTTTTTGGCAGGTATCTTTATGGAAGCTTTTTCATCATCCTCATAAAAGGATTTGAGTCTGGGCTTAACAGAATCGTTCCCGAATTTTACCGGTTGTCCGCCCCCGGCAATGCATCCGTTTTTACAGGCCATTACTTCAACAAAATGAAGTCTTTTGGTTCCGTTTTTAATTTCTTCCAGTAACAATTTCAGGTTTTTTAATCCGTTTACAGCAGCGAAACCAAAATTCTTTCCTGCAATTTCAAGATTGAACTCTTTGATTCCTTTATTATGTCGTAATACAGATATTTTAGACTTTATAAATTCTTTTCCGGTAAGATGATGATAAAAAGTTCTGATCAGTCCCTCCGTGTGTCCACCCGGGGTAAAAAATAATTTTCCGGATGCACTGTACATTCCGAAAGGTTTATCAGTATGTTCCGGTTCGAGGCTGTGCAGGTCTATACCATTGATCCTGATCAGCCGCGCCAGTTCACGTGTTGTAATCACACAGTCGACATCCGGCAGTCCGGCAGTACAAAGTTCAATCCGTTGGTTCTCGAATTTGCCCGCCGTGCAGGGTGTGATTGAAACAGTATAATAACCTGAAGGATCAGTTTTGCTATCCGGGTTCATGAAGTTTTTAACCAGTGCCCCCATGGTTTGTTGCGGGGATCTGATGTTTGACAGATGTTCGAGCAATTCAGGGAAGGTTTGTTCTGCATACTTAACCCACGCAGGGCAATTGCTGGAGAAAAGGGGCCATGGAGCAATTTCTTCTGCTCTTTTTGCCAGCAATGCGGCTTCTTCATGCAGGACTATATCGGCTCCGAATGAAGTGTTGAATATTTTGGTAAATCCCAGTTTTCTTAACAGGGCATTGATTAGTCCACTGATGTCTTTGCCGGGTTTAAACCCAAATTCTTCAGCAAGTGTAATGGCTACAACGGGTGAATAGAAGGCAACTTTTATTT
>DASQZP010000352.1:0-2393 GCA_035638655.1 Bacteroidales bacterium | reverse complement strand
TCACTGGAGGAAGCAAGACGCAATAAGATGAAGATTGACTGGAAACATAAACCGGTTTATAAACCTCAGTTCCTGGGTGTGAAAACATTTAATGATTATCCGATAGCTGAAATCAGGGAATACATCAGCTGGGTATACTTCTTCCTGGTCTGGCAACTAAAGGGCAGGTACCCGGAAATACTCAACCACCCGAAGATGGGAGAGGAAGCAAGGAAACTGTTCAGGGATGCCAATCAGATGCTGGACCGCATTATTGAAGAGAAAATGCTCAGGGCAAACGGGGTGATTGGTTTCTTTCCGGCCAATTCAGTTGGGGATGATATAGAGGTATATGCTGATGAAAACAGGGACAAAGTGATTACCACCTTCAGAAATTTGCGTAACCAGACACAAAAGGAAAACGGGCTGCCCAATCTTTGTCTTTCTGATTTTATTGCACCTAAAGATTCCGGGGTGGCTGACTATATTGGTGCTTTTGCTGTGACAGCAGGTATTGGCATTGAAGAACACATTAAGGAATTCGAGAGGAATCACGATGACTACAACAGTATCATGATCAAGTCTCTGGCCGATCGGTTGGCTGAGGCGTTTACCGAACTGCTTCATCTGAAGATCCGAAAGGAATACTGGGGATATGCACCCGATGAAAATTTGTCATTTGATGATCTGATCCTTGAGAAATACCAGGGGATCAGGCCGGCTCATGGATATCCCGCGTGTCCTGATCATTCTGAAAAGGAAACACTTTTTAACCTGTTAAAGGCTGAAGAAAATACCGGAGTAAAGCTTACTGAGAGTTTTTCCATGTATCCTGCTGCTTCGGTAAGCGGCCTGTTGTTTGCACACCCCGACTCAAAATATTTCTTCGTGGATAAAATATCCAAAGAACAGGTTGTTGATTATGCCCGCAGAAAAAATAAAGATGTCACAACCATGGAAAAATGGCTGGCTTCCAATTTAAACTATTAATGTGAGACAATTTTAAGATGAAGATTTCAGAAATCTTTAAAAAAGAGAAGCATACGTTTTCGTTTGAATTTTTCCCGCCAAAGGATGAGATATCAGCAGTTGATTTTGGCATTAATGTCGGGCAGCTTATTAAATTATCCCCTTCTTTCATAACAGTTACCTATGGTGCAGGAGGTTCGACACGTGAAAGAACTTTTGCATTAGTTGATTATTTGCAGAACAGGACAGGGCTGGTGACCATGGCTCACTATACCTGTGTGAATGCACCTGTAGCAAAAATCGATGAAGACATATCTCATCTCCGCGACCTCGGGATCGAAAATCTGATGTTGTTGCGGGGAGATCCGCCTAAAGGGACTGGCATATTTAGGGCTCATCCTGAAGGATTCAGTTATTCAAATGAATTGATCAGTCATGTAAAACATCTTGGAGATTTTTGTGTTGGCGGTGCAGCTTATCCTGAGATGCATCCGGAATCGGAAAACATGGAGTCGGAGATCTTCAATTTAAAGAAGAAGATTGAGGCTGGCGCTGAGTTCCTTGTCACACAAATGTTTTTTGATAACCAGGCCTATTTTAATTTTGTTGAAAAGGCAAGACAACAGGGGATCAGCTGTCGCATTATCCCTGGTATCATTCCTATTACCAATTACCGGCAGATCAATAAATTTTTAAGTCTGAGTAATGCAAAAATACCAGAAGATCTGAAAGAAGAACTGGAGCGTATTAAGAATGACCCGGAAAAAGTATATCAAACAGGAGTGGATTTTGCCATCAGGCAGTGCCATGAATTGTTGCAGAATGGAGCTCCCGGAATTCATTTCTATACCCTGAATAAATCAAAAGCAGCAGTTGACATTTTTGAAACACTTAAGGGCGATTTCAGGTGAAGGAGACGGAAGACGGACAGAAGACCGAAGACCGAAGACGGAAGTTAGAAGACGGACGGAAGTCAGAAGTCAGAAGACGGAGTCAGAAGACGGAGGACCTTCACAGCTGCTCTTCACTTTCGCATCCGATGGCTATCGGATCATCCGCTTGTGACCGTTCCGGAAACGGATAACCTCTCTTATTTGATATAGTAAAATGAATTGCTACAAGCGTCCGCTTGTGAATCTACAGTGATTCTATTTGCTGGTATGGGGTTGCATCCCCAAATTCTTTTATTGTAGCCACGCCCCCGTCCCGTATAGCTATCTGGAGCTTTCGTGGGCACGAATGAAATTATATGCTTGGAAAAAATGCTCTTAGAAAGCTTTATGATGCGCATATAATATAAATAATATGAAGAACACAAATAAGAAACTGCGTTCCTTGTTTACCGCTGATTTTGGTATGAACACTTGCTGACTGGAGGCATAACCATGCTCCCGTCTTCCGTTTCCTCTCAACTTTTCCCCGGATTTATCGGGCATGCCGTAAAC
>DASQZP010000351.1:0-3589 GCA_035638655.1 Bacteroidales bacterium | reverse complement strand
AATCTACTACCAGTATCTCATCCGCAACATCCTGAACAGATTCTAAACACCGTTCAATATTTTTTTCTTCGTTCAGGGTAATAATAACAACAGATAACTTTATCATATAGATTCTCTATTCCCGGAAATATACCCTTTTTACCCTGGAAGAAATCCCTGTAAGTACTTCATAAGGTATAGTCCCTGTTTTTTTCGAAATATCGGAAATTGTAAATTCTTCTCCAAAAATAATAATTTCATCACCTTCCTGTGCATTTATCCCGGTAAGATTAATCATGCACATATCCATGCAAATATTTCCAATAATACTGACCTCTTGTCCATGTATGAAAAATTTGCCATTGCCGTTCCCCAATCTTCTGTCGAGGCCATCGGCATAACCAACTGGTACAACCCCAACACGCACAGATGATTCAGCCTTAAAATTCCGACTGTATCCCACACTTTCACCAGGCTCAATTACTTTTATCTGCGAAATGATACTTTTTAATGAACTCACCTGCTGTAATTTAAGCTGCTTATCAGATGTGATACCGTATAGTCCGATGCCCAGCCTAACCATATCATAATGCGCTTCGGGAAAACGTTCTATACCTGCAGAATTAAGGATATGCCGGATAACCGGATATTTTAACTCCTGTTGTATTTTCTTAGAAAGAACGTCAAAAGTCTTAATTTGTTTTCTCGTAAATTCATCATGTTGAGGTTCGTCACTTGCTGCCAGATGTGAGAAAACCGACCGGATACTAAAACATCGATTTTTTTGTAAGAAACTGATTAGATCCTCTGCATCTTCCGGAAGAAATCCCAGACGATGCATTCCTGAATCAATTTTTAAATGTACAGGATAGTCTGATATCCCTCTGCTGTTCAGCTCTTCAGCCCATTTTTTAAGCACTCTGAAACTGTAGATTTCCGGTTCCAGTTCATGTTCAATCATCTGATCAAACCCGGTTTCTTCAGGATTCATAACCATCATAGGAAGCCGAATGCCTGCGCGGCGGAGCTCCATTCCTTCATCAGCAAAAGCAACTCCCAGGTAATCTACTTTTTGATGCTGTAATATATTAGCTATTTCCCAGGTGCCACTGCCATAGGAAAATGCCTTTACCATTGCCATAACCCTGGTCCCGTTGTTTAGCAACGACCGATAGCTGTTAAGGTTATGAATCAGTGAATCCAGGTTTATCTCAAGGACAGTATTGTGTGTCTTTTTTTCAAGTTGTGCAGAAATTCTCTCAAATTCGAATGATCGTGCCCCTTTTAACAGGATGGCCTCATTACTGAATTGCAATTGCCCCAGTTGTCGCATCAAATCTTCCGTATCATCGAAAAACAAACTTCCTTCCCGAAAAAGACCGAAACAGGAAGACAATCCTTTCCCTACCCCAATTAACCGGTGGATTTTTTTCCCTTCAAGTAAGGTGGCAACCTCTTTGTATAATTGTTCATTACTCATGCCCGACTGAAAAATATCAGATAAGATGACAGTCTTTCTGGGGTGTTGTCGCTGCTGATTTAAAAAATCAAGTGCAATTTCGAGTGATACAATATCAGAATTATAAGCGTCATTAATCAGGGTGCAGTTATTGATTCCCTGTTTCTGCTCCAGTCGCATAGCCACGGGAACAAGGCTTTTCATCCTGACAGCAATTTCACCGGGCGAATATCCAATAAGCAAAAGGAAAGAGAAGCAGTGCATCGCATTTTCAAATGAAGCCGCATCGGAAAAAGGGATCTCAACATTTGTCTTTATATTATTATATTTCACACTGAAATGAGTTTTTCCCTCCTTCTTAACAATCTCCGAAGCATATACAGTAGCACTTTCAGCTTTGGTACTCCATGTGAAAAACCGGCTTTTTGACACCATACCGGCTCTTTCAATTCCGGCTAAAACTTCAAGATGATCGCTGCAAATAATAATAGTTTCACAATCTGCAAAAAGCTTCAGCTTCTCATCAACTTTTTCTCCAGGAGAAGAGAAATTTTCCTGGTGAGCCTGGCCAATATTGGTAAAAATTCCTATATCAGGATCAATAATTTCTTTCAGGCGTTGCATTTCACCGGGCATAGAAATACCAGCCTCAAAGATTGCCAGATCATAAGCGGATGAAAGTTTCCAGACAGATAAGGGTACCCCAATTTGTGAGTTATAACTTCGGGGGCTTCTAAGTACTGACCTGTCAGCATTCAACAACTGAAACAGCCATTCCTTAACAATCGTTTTACCGTTACTTCCGGTTATTCCTGTCACGGGCATAGTAAACTGTGAACGATGAAAAGTCGCCAGCTGCTGTAAAGCCCTAAAGGTATCAGGCACAACAATAAAGTTCAGGTCATTTCTTTCTTTTAGTGAATCCGGAACATATTCAACCAGAAAATTCTGCAATCCTCTCTCGGCAAGTTCCCCGAGGTACGTATGTCCATCATGCCGCACTCCCCGCAGGGCAACGAAAAGGGAATTACCGGAAACAATATAGTTGCGGCTATCTGTAACCAACTCCCTCACCACCACATTCTCTTTACCGGAAAGTTCTCCTGCTGTAACAGCCGATATTTTTGCAAGATTGTATGA
Source organism: Bacteroidales bacterium (assembly GCA_035638655.1). GTDB lineage: Bacteria > Bacteroidota > Bacteroidia > Bacteroidales > DASQZP01 > DASQZP01. The sequence goes on along the minus strand of DASQZP010000351.1, from coordinate 1,011 downwards.
AGGTATACTGAATTTATTTTTCATTTCCGCGATATTTTTTCCTCCTCTCTTGCTTTATTGTAACATGTCCGGCATAATGGCTCATAAGTTTCCTTTTCTCCCAGTTCAACCAGTTTATCTGATTGGCTCTTACGATGGGAAAAATGTGCCAGTTCACCGCAGCGCATGCATATAGCATGTACTTTGGTAACATATTCAGCAGAAGCAAGCAAGGCCGGAATTGGCCCAAAGGGAGCGCCCCTATAATCCATATCAAGGCCCGCTACAATAACCCTGGTGCCCTGGTTGGCCAGTTTCATACAAACCTCAGCCAGTCCATTATCAAAGAACTGTGCTTCATCAATACCAACCACATCAACATTACTGGCAAGCAGCAAAATATTGGAAGAACCAGGCACGGGTGTTGAAAGGATGGCATTGGCATCGTGTGAGACTACTTCGTCTTCGGAATACCGTGTATCAATCATAGGTTTAAATATCTCAACCCGTTGATTAGCTATCCTGGCTCTTTTCAACCTGCGAATAAGCTCTTCGGTCTTGCCTGAAAACATTGAACCGGCTATCACTTCAATCCACCCACGGCGATTGCTACTTCTGGAATTTTCAAGAAACATCTTACAAGATTTTCTCAATTTAATCGTTAATTTTACAAAAATAAGGAAATTGCTCATTAATTAAGTGCGGAGATATGGATTATACAAAAACCGTTGATCAATTACTGGAAGAAATAGCAACATTACAATATATAATACGTCATTATCATAGCTTTACCAATATCCCTGTAATTGAAATTGACCGGGCTCTTCAGCGTACAATTCAAATTTATGAAGAACTACTCGTGTTGAAAGACGATGTACGCTCAACCGGATTTGCAGGCAGGGAGAGTAATAAGACAAAAGTTTCTCTTTCAGAAGAGATTGAAAAAAGAATCAGAAAAATACAGGGAGATCCGTCATTTACTGAAACGGGTGCGCCGACAGGTTCAGCCATAAATGAAACAACAGACCAATC
>DASQZP010000350.1:0-4605 GCA_035638655.1 Bacteroidales bacterium | reverse complement strand
TTGGTAGGAGTTGCACATTTATACATTTCAATGAAAGCACTCGGGTATGAACCATCACTGATGGCTGCCTTCATAGGTTATATTGTGATGGTTATTCTGTTGATTGCTTCACCCTTCCTGAGAGGTCTTGGAGCTATCGAGGTTTCCCTGACTTTTATTCTTACGCAATATGGTTTGCCGGTTACAGCAGCTGCCTCAATCGTGTTGCTTTTCCGGTTATTTGAGTTCTGGTTGCCACTGCTGGCAGGGATCGGAAGTTTTATCGCCAGACCAAACAACCTGATTTTACGAATTATGCCAGCCATTATTATCCTGATCCTGGGCATTATAAATATTATTTCAGCCATTACACCAGCTATTCCCGTCCGGTTAAGATTGGTGGAAGGATTATTGCCTGAAGATCTTATTATTGCATCTAATGGCCTGGTGCTGGTTTCCGGACTGATCCTGGTTCTCCTTTCCGTTTTTCTTCTTCAGGGATCAAAACGTGCCTGGTATATTGCTCTGGTAATAACAGGTCTGTCAGCCATTGGACATATGTTGAAAGCGATTGATTTTGAAGAGGCTACTTATGCACTACTGGCGGCTGTAGCTCTTATTGCTTCACGCAAAAATTATAAGTTGAAGCCCCATCCCCGTTTTTCACGCCTGAGTCTGCAGGTTATTATTTATGGTCTGCTGGCCGTACTGGTATATGGTGTACTGGGATTTTATTTCATTGATAAAAAACATTTCGGACATAATTTTGAACTAATTCCCTCAATTAAAGCTGTCTTACGAATTTTTTTCCTCTTCGATGATACCGGAATTTCACCCAGGACTCATTTTGGAAGAAATTTCCTTTATTCTCTCTATGCTGCAGGTTCAGGTTATCTGATATTTGTTTTTTTCGGACTTTTACGCTCGTATTTTGCAAAGCCTTACAATAGTGAGGAGGAAAAAGAACTGGCGCAGAACCTAGTGGATAAATATGGCAAATCACCCCTGGATTTTTTTAAAGTATATCCGGATAAATTTTATTTCTTCTCCCCGGCCGGAAATGCATTTCTTTCTTTTAAAGTATCCCGCAATCTTGCGGTGGTTCTCGAAGATCCTGTTTGCAGTAATCAACAGGAGATGAAAGACATAATAAGTGAGTTTGACAGATACTGTGATGAGAATGGTTTTGTACCGGTTTTTTACCGGGTACCTGCAGAAAGCCTGCCTGTATATGAATCACTTAATAAAAGTGCCCTTCCTATCGGAGAAGAAGCAGTGCTCGATCTTGTTAATTTCACAATGGAAGGTGGAAAGATGAAAACTACGCGAAGTGCTATAAACAGGCTTACTTCAGAAGGATTTGTATTTAAGGTATATGACCCTCCCATTAAAGACGGATTGCTGCAAAAAATGGAACAGGTGTCACTCCAGTGGCTTAAGGAGATGAATCAAAAAGAAGTTGCTTTTACGCAGGGAATATTTGATAAAAACATTCTAAAAAATCAACCCGTGTATACTATTGAAGATACAGAAGAAAAAGTGTACGCATTTTTGAATATCGTTCCTGATTATAAACCGGGAGAGGCTACCTATGATTTGATACGAAAGGTTTCCGATGCCCCCAATGGCGTGCTGGATATGCTGCTTGCCAAAACATTTCTTTATCTTAAAGAAAAAAATTATAAAACAGTTAACATGGGACTGGCCCCGATGTCAGGAATTGATGGGATTAACCTTACCGAAAAAACAATCCGGTATGCTTATGAAAATATTCGTAGTTTCGGACATTTCAAGGGATTGAGGCGGTACAAGGAAAAATTCTATCCTTCCTGGTTCAAGAAATACCTGGTGTATAATCAAAATTACCATTTATTACAGGTGCCCCGCGGTTTGCGGAAAGTTTCGGAAGCCAGTTAGTATTTTCGGATAAAAGTGATTATATGACCTGCCAGTGAATCTATGTCTTCATTATAATGATGTCCTCCTGGTAATTCTTCAAATTTCAATGAACGATTATTTTTAATTACCGGAAGTTTATAAGCTTCATCGGCAGCATAAACCACCAGGGTAGGAGTGGGTGTCTTTTGAAGTGCAGAAAGAACATCATATTTTCCCTTTGAGGGAACATCTGCAATCATATCCTCAAGTTTTACTTCAAAATTTGTGGAGGAAAAAGGACTGATCATGATACTGGCTCCCGGCAGATTTACCGAAGCTGACGATTTTAAATTATCAGAGAAAAAAGGAACCACATCAGCACCAAATGAATAACCCACAAGTACCCAGTGATTAATATGCCATTTTCCCTGGTAGTATTTTACCAGACTACTTACATCCTGAGTGAACTTATCAGGGGTCTTTTCTTTCCAGAAATATTTTCTCGAATCCAGGGCAACTAAATTATACCCCATCCCGCTTATTTTATTGCATAATTCCCGGCTGAACCTGTTCCATCCTCCGTCTCCTGTGAGAAAAATGATCAATGTTGACTTAGCTCCCGTAACGGGTAGTATCTGCAACGGAAGATCTGAAACAGTTGTTTGTGCTGATGTATGTTGGCTCATTACAATAGTTATAAGTAGAATGAAAGTAAAAATTCCTGCTCTTATTTTATTGATAAAGTTACGTTTCATGTTGTGTTCTCCTGGAATCATTAGTTTGGATACAAAATAACAGAGTGAATATAAATTTTGTTGTGTCAGTTATCTTTCATTTAACAAAAAATAACATGAGATTTTGTATATTTTATTATTAGAACAAGTTATCGGTGTATTATTCTTCATAAGTATGGCCCACTATTTTGTGGGTTATTAACATTTGTTAATAAGTCATGTTTAAAATTTGTTTATAAACCTAAGCTTATAAACTTGCATTCAATAACTTATATGTTGTACATTTGAATATCAGGTAAGAGATAAAAGACCTGGCCTGTATCGTTAGCATGTTCTGAAAAGATCAATGCTTATTCTGAAAAGAATACTGCGAACAGGATAGAAAATCGGGGAAAGAATCCCGTAAAAAGGAAACAACTCCGATTTTATCTTGTCGATAGCAGGATCGCAAGACCCACTGTCGACAGATGCCCGCAGGATAAAGGGCTTTTTGAGATTGAGAGATTGAAAAAAGTCTGATTATCAAAAGGCTGGTAAAACAGCAAACAGGTAATCACTTCTAGCGGGTCATGAGAACCGAAGAACAGCCTGGCGAGGCATTTGTTCCGGTCTCAGAATCATGAAAATATCAAATGAAAATTTGATACAGAAATGATTCAGGTCATAATAACTGTAACCTGGCACTGTTTAATAATCACGGTTATTAAACAGTGGAAACGGGATCACACCGGCCGGTATGATCCCGTTCTGTTTTATATCCAAATTTGAAACAAAAACAGAATTGATCAGGCAATATTCCCTACAAAGGAATATTGCCATGTTTTTTAGGAGGTTTTGTTTCCGATTTGGTCTGTGTCATATCCAATGCCTGAATGAGCTTGTTTCTCGTCTGTCGCGGATAAATTATCTCGTCAATATAGCCCAGCTCGGCAGCCTTGTAAGGACTGGCAAAGGCTTCTTTATATTCTTCTATCAGCTTTTGACGTTCACTCTCTGTACTTACTTTTTTATAGATGATGTTTACAGCTCCTTCAGAACCCATAACAGCAATTTCAGCAGTTGGGTAAGCATAATTTACGTCTGCTCCGATATGTTTGCTGGCCATAACATCATAGGCACCACCATAAGCTTTCCTGGTGATCACAGTAATTTTAGGCACTGTTGCTTCGGAAAAAGCATATAATAACTTAGCCCCATGCTTGATGATGCCTCCAAATTCCTGTAGCGTTCCGGGTAAAAATCCTGGTACATCCACAAAAGTAATAAGCGGAATATTAAACGCATCGCAGAAACGAACAAACCGGGCACCTTTTACAGAAGAGCTTATATCCAGTACACCTGCAAGATGTGCCGGCTGGTTGGCAACAATACCCACGCTGCGACCACCCAGGCGTGCAAATCCCACAATAATATTCTGTGCATACAAGGGCTGTACTTCAAGGAAATTGTGATCATCCACAACACTGTGAATGATTTCTTTCATATCGTAGGGTTTGTTGGAATCGTCAGGAACAAGGGAATGCAATTTTTCATCTTCCCTGTTAATGTCATCAGTGCATTCCCTTACAGGAGCATCCTCCATATTATTGGAAGGCAAAAAGCCAATAAGCTCTCTGATCATCATCATTGTCTGTTCATCATCTTCAGCAACAAAATGGGCCACTCCGCTCTTTGTATTGTGGGTAAGGGCTCCTCCAAGTTCTTCTTTGGTCACATCTTCATGTGTTACGGTTTTGATTACATCCGGCCCGGTGACAAACATATAGCTCGATTGTTTGGTCATAAAGATAAAATCTGTAAGCGCAGGTGAATAAACTGCACCACCTGCACAAGGACCAAGGATCGCTGAAATTTGTGGCACCACGCCGGAACTGGCAACATTTAAATGAAAAATATCTGCATAACCTGCCAGACTTTGCACACCTTCCTGGATGCGGGCGCCACCCGAGTCGTTCAGACCAATTACAGGTGCACCCATTTTAAGTGCCAGCTGACAAACCTTTACAACCTTATC
>DASQZP010000349.1:0-4488 GCA_035638655.1 Bacteroidales bacterium | reverse complement strand
CCGAATTTATAAATGCTTTGAGGCGTCAGGCCCAGGTGTCCCATCACAGGGATGCCTGCGTCCACAATTTTTTTAACCGTATCAACAACGGCCGTACCACCTTCAAGCTTCAATGCATGAACACCGGCTTCTTTCATCATTCGCCCGGCACTTTTCAATGCTTCTTTAGGTGTTACCTGATAACTCATGAACGGTAAATCGGCCACCACCAGTGCCCTGTCAACTCCACGAATCACACATTGGCTATGGTAGATCATCTGATCGAGAGTAATAGGCAATGTTGTCTCATTACCGGCCATCACATTACTGGCCGAATCGCCTATCAGAACGATATCAATGCCGGACATATCCACAAGCCGCGCCATTGTAAAATCATAAGCGGTGATCATGCTGATTTTTTTACCTTCAGCTTTCATATCGACTACAGTGCGTGTAGTCACTTTACTCGGTTTCGTTGATTTTGTTTGTGTACTCATAATTTTTCCTTTGGTACGATAGCGGCGGATGCTTCCAGTTCACATACTAACTCACCGTCAACGGTTGCACGACCTTTCATCGTGATGAAATTTCTTCTTCGACTGGCGAGTTCTACTTCCATTCGCAATTGATCACCCGGGACTACTGTTTTTCTGAATTTAGCTTTCTGTATACCTGAAAATACCACCAATACCTTAGATGGATCATCAACACCTTTATCCAACACAAGAATACAACCACTTTGAGCAAGTGCTTCTATCTGCAGGACACCCGGCATTATTGGTGATTCCGGGAAATGACCATTAAAGTAATTTTCATTTACTGTAACATTCTTGATGGTCACAATCCTCTCATCTTCTATTTCAAGAACCCGATCTACCAACAAAAACGGAAAGCGATGAGGCAGGTATTTTTTTATCTCTTCGATGTCCATCATAAGCATTCACTAATATTTTTTTAACCGTAATAAAATAGTGTAAATATAAACTAAATGTTACTTCACCGTACCCACATAAACATAAGCAATCCCACCGGTTAATGATCTCGCTTTCTTCTCACTAAAGGCTTCGGATTCGTCCATTAAAGCTAAAAATTTATTACCGGCCGGGAAAACGGCACTTGTTTCCGGTAAATAGGTATACGCATCCCTGTTACCGCTTATCAGCTCACCCAAAAATGGCATTACTTTCCTGCTGTAAAAATTATAGGGGTATTTTATGAGTCCTTTAGGTTGTCCAAATTCGAGAACAACTACTTTACCCCCTTTTTTTACAACTCTGGCCATTTCTTTCAGGGCCTTAACAGGATCATCCACGTTACGGATGCCAAAAGCGATACTGGCAATATCAAACTTATCGTTCTCGTAAGGCAAATTCATTGCATCAGCGACCTCGAAATCGATTTTTAAATTCTTTTTCTTCACTTTGGCAGGAGCCGGATCCATCATTTCCTTACAAAAGTCCGTTCCCATTACATATCCCTTCGAACCGACAGCCTGCTTAAAGTTAATTGCCAAATCACCTGTACCGGTTGCGCAATCAAGAACAGATTGCCCCTTTTGTGCACCGCTCATTTTTACGGTAACGTTTCTCCAATAATGATGTATCCCCAACGACAAAACCGAATTGGCTAAGTCGTATTTATCCGAAATTGACGCAAACATGCGCCTTACATCTTCACTCATTCGTTTAAATCAAATCATTTCAGTTATTCAGAACAAAGTTTTTTTCAATATCATTAACATGATCCGTAATATTCAAACGGACGGGAACAAACGTATCTCCTATTTTATCAATTTCATTAACAGATACATTAGGAGTTTCAATATCGTTCATCCTTTCCAGTCCCCAACCTAACCAACTTGCTAATAATACGCGAATCAACCGTCCATGCATGACTATCAGGATGGTCTCGTTTTTATGGCTATCAATAATTTCCTGACAACGATGATTAGCTCGTTCAAATACTTCAATAGGACTTTCACCTTCTTCACATTTATTATGCAGTAATCCCCGGCCCCATTCCTCATGAAGGGTTATAAATTTATCCTGAACAGAATGATACATTTGGCCTTCATAAACGCCAAAATTCATCTCATTTAATTCGGCATATGATTGGAGCGGCAGATTCTTCTGATGGGAAACCGGTGTTGCTGTTTGTTTAGCTCTTAATAAATTACTGCTGTAAACAGCGTCCAGTTCCTTATCTTCAAAATAATTAGCTAAAGATATGGCTTGCAGATTTCCCAATTCATTGAGCTCTGCATCAACACCACATCCCTGAATAATGTGATTCTTGTTATAATCAGTTTCTCCGTGACGCGCAATAAAAATTCTTGTCTTGTCAGTCAATTTACTATTTGGTTTGGTCGTTTTTAAAGAAAATTCAAAATCTTTCAAATATACCAGTTATTTAACCAGTAATGCCAAATTTATCACGGAAAAAATTACAGATCGGATGATAACCCCTGTTTAAGACCTATTTTTTGCCTTTATTTTCCTTTTGCTTACCATGTATCAGGTCATATATATCCGATTCCCAGTTTTCTATATCTTTAACCTTTATTCCTTCATACAAGGCATACTGCAAAATGATCATTTTTAACACGCGATCATTTAGAGTAACGACTTTCTTGCGCGAATCGTACCATTTATCAACAAGACTTCGCAACCAGCCGAATTTTAGAAAAAAGAAATAAACAAAACCTATAATTAATTCAATGTAAGCACCATTCATCCCTTTAATACTTAAAACGGCAACTGTAATGATAATTACCACAAATTCATAATCCAGTAATTTCATGACTCTCGTTGCATGGTAACTGATAAAAGCACTTTTATTAAAATGCCAGAAAAAGAAAAAAACGAGTGCTATAATGCCACCGATGTAGGCATTCCAGAAATAAGTTAATCCCATAAAAATTATGAGGGTAACCGGATCTGCACTACGGCACCAAACCTCAGAATCCTTAATAAGCTTTTCATATGAATAAATATCCGTTAATCCCGGTGCATACTGTTTTATCTTGTCCAGGGATGTATGAAACCAGTTACCCTTCATCGTAAATATGCCCACCGGTGTTTCTACAAAATACGGTTTCTTGTCTTGTTCTATTCTGCTTTTCATATGTTAATCTAGTATTTCATTATTCAGAAGGTAATTACGCAAAATCCGCACCACTCTTGATTAAGCCTGAGCTACTGTTAAAATAATTACTGAATCGGCATTTGCCTGTTTACAAACCGAAGCCAGTTCAAAACTCGTTGAGCCCGTTGTAAACACGTCATCAACTATAATAAGCTTTTTTCCACTAACAGCTTTTATTTCTAAAACTTTAAAAGCACTTTTAACATTCTTTAATCTTTGTTGTAGCGTGAATCCGGTTTGTGTTTTAGTATTTTTAACACGAATGATCTTTTCAGATTTAATAACAGGAATCCCTGTTGCCTTTCTAATACCATTTGCTATTAAACGTGCCTGATTATAGCCACGCTTCTTAAATTTCAATTTATGTAAAGGAACGGGTAATATTGAAACATCATGATTATTTTCATATTCCAAAAATAAAGGATGTTTTGATAAACGCATACCCAGTAATTGGCCCAATTCTTCTCCAAGCTTAGTTATCCCATGGTATTTAACGGCATGTAATATTTTCTGAACATACCCACCCTTGTCGAATTTCCATAACGCGTCCTGAAATCTTACTTTTTCCGGAAGTATAATATTCCCACAACTGATTTTTCTGAATGGATTCGGGTCTTTGAATTTCTCATTTAAACAAAAGGGACACAAATAACGGTCATTTTCGCTCAGATTTTCACCACAACTAATGCAAACATGCGGATATATAAGATCTTCCAGGCCTTCTTTGACGATTTTCAACATTTGTGTCATATAGGCTGTCAGAAAATTTCTACAGTTTAAAATGTTATTTATATAAAAGACACATATCTGTCGCAGTTCTTACATAAAAAGGTTTTATACATCTGAGCTTACTCTATTTATGGCACGTAATGGAGAATAATAACGGTATTGAACCAGTAATATCAAAACAACCATCACGCTGCTAATGATAAAACTCAGCAATCCGCTGGATATAATCATTTTTACCCCCATGGAGAAAATGAATACCAATGGAACAGTCAGGATGAGCGGTATTATTTTCTTTGTGGGCAGGAACTCGTTGACAGGTATGTCAAATTTATGATGACAATAGCCAAAAATCATTAGTTGAAATGCCCAATGCGCAATTAAAGTGGCAATCGCAGGACCCAGTAATCCAAAAGTACGGATTAGAATTAAGCTAAGTATCAGGTTCAAAACCACTTCAATGATGCCGATCCATGCATTAATTTTACTCAGGCCCTTACCTAAAATCACACTTTGTGCAAAGAAAAACTGACTGACAAGAATACCAATATAGATTTGAAAAACGGGTGCCGAATCAGCGTATTTCTGAAATAAGAGTATCATGATTTCACGGGAATAGATAAAAAGAAGCAGCATTAC
>DASQZP010000348.1:0-3564 GCA_035638655.1 Bacteroidales bacterium | reverse complement strand
CCCTTCCAGATTCATGTTGATTTTACGGAATGCCCTAATTAAATGCTAAAACCCTGGAAGCCTCATAAATTTATTAGCTTATTACATTGCATCATTGTCTGACTTAAAGAAAATTTAAGAAATATTTCACTTATAAAACTTTTTAAACTAAAATAGTTTTCATATTTTTGTCGCTGTTTTTCAAAAATAATCATGGATACAGAACAGAAGATCATACAAAAGGCCATTGAGTTGTTCAAGAAACTGGGCATACGCAATGTAACCATGGATACTTTAGCCAATGAGCTGGGTATTTCCAAACGAACCATTTATGAGCTGTTTAAGGACAAAAATAACCTGGTAAGTATTTCAATACAGGAAATGGCTCGTCAGAATCGGGAAGAAGTGCTGGAGATTATTAACAACTCCACCAATGTTATTGACGCCATGTTCCAGATTGGCAGGAACGGTCAGCAACAAAGGGCTGAAATGAGCGATGCTTTTTTTGATGATATCAAAAAACGTTTTCCTGAGATCAACAAGCGGTTTAACACTGACAGCGAATACAGAAATTCCTCAGTTTCTCAATTATTATTATCCAGGGGAGTAAATGAGGGGATTTTTCGTTCCGAACTGAATATTGAACTGGTGAGTACTTTCATAGAGCAGCTTGGCAGTTTTCTGCACAACAGTGAATATTTTACAGCCGGTAACATAAATGAAAAGGAAATAATGAAAAACATATTTCTGCCTTATTTCAGGGGCATTTCCACTGAAAAAGGAGTAAAACTGATTGAGCAATATTTTAGTGAAAATCAGGAATTCTTGTAAGTAGAAAATGAAAACAAATAATATAGGGGGTATCAATTATTAATTATTCTTTAAAACTGAAGTTGAATAAAATAAAAACGATGAGAATGATGAGAAATGGAATTATTGTGTTATTGCTGGCCACGGCAGGATTTTCGTCCCTGTTTGCGCAGCCTTCACTGACACTTAGCCTGGACAGTGCGGTCAATTATGCCATTGCATACAATAAGACCCTCATGATCTCAGGATTATCGATAGATCAGGCCGATGAAAAAGTGAAGGAAACTATTGCCCAGGGGCTGCCGCAGCTGGATGCAACACTTGATTATTCTAACTTTCTGGGTGCAGAGACAACATTGAGATTAGGAAGTATGCCTGATACCGTACCTCCCTCAATAATCAAGTTCAATCCTACAAGTAATTTTCAATTTACAGCCAGCCAGTTGGTTTTTAGTGGAAGTTATATTGTAGGACTGCAATCTGTTAAACTATACAAGAGTTTGTCAAAGACTAATTATGAGAAGACTCAGGAAGATATTACCGAACAAGTAATGAACAGTTACTACCTGGTATTGATCTCTGAACGAAATAATGCCATAGTAAAGAAGAACCTGGAAAATCTAAAGGATGTATTTACTAATACCCAGTCATTGCTTGAATTTGGGGTACGGGAAAAGACAGATGTGGATCAGCTCAGGGTACAGGTCTCCATGATGGAAAACCAGTTGCGTTCATCAGAGCGGACAGTAGAAGTTAACTATAATTTACTGCGACTTCAACTGGGGGTACCAGCTCAAACGCAGATTATACTTACAGATTCGCTTGATGCCATTCTAAAACGTGCTGATTTCGAAGCCACTCTAATGCAAGATTTTAAAATTGAGGATAATATCCAGTACCAAGCTATGAATGTACAGGAGAAAATTTCAGAAAAACAGGTTTTACTTCAGAAAATGAATTATTTACCTACAATTAGTGGGTTTTATCGATATACTAACAAACTGATGAAACCGGAATTTGATATTTCACCAAATAGTGTACTTGGATTGAACATGAGCATTCCAATATTCTCGAGTGGTAAACGCAGGGCACAGGTAAGTCAGGCAAAAATCAGTCTGGAAACCACTCAAACCCAGAAAGATTTACTGGCTGAACAATTAAGGATTCAGGAAAAACAGAGCAGGTACAATCTGAAGAATGCAATAGACCAGTACAACAGCCAAAAGGAAAATGTTGATGTTGCCAAATCGGTTTACGACAGTTACCGGGAGAAGTACAGACAGGGATTGATTTCCAGTCTGGACCTTACCAATGTGAACAACAATTACCTTCAGGCCCAATCGGCTTACATTTCCTCTTTGTTCCAGGTATTGCAGGCCCAGACAGCGCTGGAAAAACTATTATCAACCTTATAAAAATTAAAAATTACAACATCATACAAATGAGAAAATTAGTCTATTATTCGATATTGTTATTGTTGCCGGCAGCCGGCGCATTGACAGGTTGCACCGGCAAATCCGGTGCTGCAGCTGATAAAAATGCAGCTGCTGACAGTGTCAAAACTGAAAAGATCAAGGTGGAAGTGCTGCATAAGCAGAAGATTGCCAGGCCTGTTGAATATACTTCCACGCTGGAAGCCTTCGAAGAGAATTATTTGGTTCCTGCTTCACCCGGACGTATTGAAAAGATTTATGTAGAAATCGGCGATCATGTTTCGAAGGGTGACCTACTGGTACAGATGGATCGCACCAACCTGCACCAGGCTAGGGTACAGCTGAAAAATGTCGAGACTGATTACAAACGACTGGATACTTTAAATAAAGTTGGAAGTATTTCTGCCCAGCAGTACGATCAGATCAAGACCCAGTATGAGGTGGCAAAATCAAATGTTGAATTCCTTGAAAAAAACACCCAGCTGCGTGCTCCTTTTAGCGGAGTGATCACCGGCAAGTATTATGAAGACGGTGAGTTTTACTCCGGAGCGCCTAATACACCCGCCGGGAAAGCAGCAATTGTTTCCATAGCACAGATGAATCCGCTGAAAGCTATTGTGGGTGTCTCTGAGCAGTTTTTCCCATACATTTCAAACGGCATGAAGGCTTCCGTGACAAGCGATATCTATCCCGAGGATCAGTTTTCAGGTATTGTTTTCCGGATTCATCCCACTATCGATCCTTCTTCCAGAACTTTCAATGTGGAAGTAAAAGTTCCTAATAATGGTCAGAAGTTGCGTCCAGGAATGTTTTGTCGTGTGTCTTTCACACTTGGGGAAGTGGATGCACTGGTTGTTCCCTCAGTAGCTGTACTTAAGCTTCAGGGATCCAACGACAGGTATGTGTTTATTGCAGAAAACGGAAAAGCAAAAAGGGTTTCAGTGAAGATCGGACGTCGTTTTAATGACAAGGTAGAAGTGCTTTCAAACGAGCTGAAGGAAGGTGATAAGCTGATTGTTGTCGGGCAATCCAGGCTGCTGGATGGTGATCCCGTGGAAATTGTCAGCAAATAAAGAATGAGCAATTATCTAAAAGAAAGAATCTGGAATGAGTATTTATAAGAGTGCAGTACAGAAACCCATCACCACCTTGATGATCTTCGTGGCCATCATTGTGATGGGGATATATTCGCTGATACAGATCCCTATTGATTTGTATCCTGAGATGAATCCTCCCTACATCTCCGTATTAACGAGCTATTCAGGCGCCAATGCCCAGGATATAGAGACCAATGTTACCAAGAGAATTGAAGATGCGTTGAACACGGTAGACAACCTGAAAG
>DASQZP010000347.1:0-2683 GCA_035638655.1 Bacteroidales bacterium | reverse complement strand
GCCAATATAACTGCTCATCCATCAATGTGTTTTGGGCGACTGCGTTTTCAGGAATGGAAAACTTAATAATACCCGATTTGATTAGTCCATTTGTACTATCTGATATTTCTTCCTGCTTAAAGGTATTCCATTTATTATTCTTTCCCAGATAATACCACTTCACCGGTTCTTTTTGGGCCAGCGGATTGGCCGAACCTTCAGCTACCTGGAATAAAACCGGTAGAGTCTGATCCGTTTGCAGGTTTTCAAAACCAATGAATAATTCCCCTTCATTTTCGAATTCAGGAAGTAATGTTGTTGGCCTATTTGCCGTACTCACATCCTTAAACCCAAACGGGGTAATGTGTAGTATCGAGTCTCTATTATCTGAAGAAAAATCCAATGTTGTTGAAGCCGAATAATCCAGACTAACCTCTTTGACTACCGGAGTATAGGGCTCAGAAGGGGGATTATCTAAAGAAATTGTCGCTTTTGTAGTATTGCTGTTCTTCCCTTCTTTTGTAGTTGTAATGGTCACTTTTTGTGTAGCGGCCACCATTTTCTTCACATATTCGGCATGACCGAAATCTTGCTTTAACACTAATCTGAAAAATCCCCATTTTGTCTTAGTAGAATAATTTTCATTTCCAGCGTAATCTATCTCGATATCCTCCTCGAACCTGGGCAATTTGAAAGTGATTGGCGAAGTTTTTGCCGGCATTATTGGCCTGTAACTTTGCACTTCTATGATGTTCGGTGATTTTTGAGATTTGGATTGGATCTGATCCTGATTAGAAGTCTTTTTATAAAACAGCTTTTTGGTGGGATCTAAATTAATTGCTTTGAATTTCGAATTATCTAAATATTCAATTCGCACAGTTGTATCATTGATCCGTGGCTTACTAAAAGTTTTTTTCTGAAGTTCAGAATAATTATCCCATTTTAGATTCAAAGTCACGGTCACATTATCAGACAGTCGAAAGATCTTAATTGATGATTGATTTGTCCCGGCCGATGGTCTAATTACCTTCATAAACAATTCCCTGCACCCGACAAGAAATGTAGATCCCACGTAAGGAGCCGATCCAAAAAGATCGAATGGTTTGGCCGGATTCAATACCCCATTATCATTTTCTAATTCCAGATTCTTGATCCCGTTTACACTCACGCCTATATCTATCTTATTAAATCTGAAATCCCACAACTTCTTATTGGCTTTACCGTCTTTAAGATAGAAAAGAGCCATAGGCTTTTGCTGATCAAAATGATAGCCATGTGTTTTTTGGGAATAAGGGATAATAGGCGGGTCTCCGGCATTCAGTTGGGCGGTTATGGTAAAATACCCCCCTGGTTCATCGTCGATATTGACGTATACTTTTTGGACATCGAACCAGCCTTTTTTGCTGCTTAATTTTATTGTGATAGCACTTGATATTTCATGCCCCTTAAAATCGATGGTATCACTTTCCGGGACATGAAACGTAAAATCGATAAAACGTTCTCCATCCAGCAAATATAAATAATCCGATGCGATGGCGAATCCGACTTCACCTACATCTCGTGTTGTATCTCCAAATGGTTTCCAACTCTTATCAGATGTATTTAAACTTGCACCATTTCCGTCCGAAGAATTTGCTACAGGACTTGCAAAAAGCTGTCTTGTACCATCATCTTTTATATTAAGAAACAGACTTTTCAATGAGGTAACTTTTCCCTTACCCAAAACGACATCATCTTTCAAACCATAGAAGATCTCTTTTCCATCTTTATCTTTTCCCGCTTTAAAAACGGTTCCCTTTTCCAACAGATAACTGTTACCCGCTGTCTTTGCCAGTTCAAATATCAGGTGTACATTATCGGGCTGTGCATCTTGTTTTTCCAGCTTTAATATCTCTTTGTAATACAAATTGAGATGCCGTGCTGTAAAATTGTTCAAATGATCCTGGGCATATTTAAACAGTTTTACAAAAGTCAGAAAAAGCGCATAATGGGGACTATGTGTCGGAAAGTCTGAAATTGTCTGATCAAAATAAGTGATAGCCGATCGGACAATCTCTGTTAATGCTTTTAAATACGCATCAAAAATTCCGGTAAATAAATTATGTGTGGCCGTATTTTTAATCTTCAAGGCGATACTGCTACCATTAAACGTCACTTCCTGGGTTGAACCAGATTTCCATATTTTGGATAGCACGTTCCCATTAAAATCCTGTGCAAATATCAAGTCTTCCGGTTTATCATTAAAAGTAAACCTGCTGGTCGGATCGATAATGTTTTGATTTTTAGCCACGCTGTAATACTTTTGCAAGCTATTATAATATTCCAGCAAGGATGAATTCACAACATTTTGGATCACGTCATGAAATTCAAAGTCAGTGGGTATCGTCCGATAGTAATCATCGATTATTTTTGTGATAGAAAACCCAAGATCAAATAACGTCTTAAAATACTTCCTTAAGTCCGCCTCCTGACTTATATCAGTTGAAAGAATCTGGTCGAATATATCTTTGGTATAAGTATAAAATTCACGGACATCCAGCCGGTTTAACGAAGCAAGTGTAACTGATAGATCCATGGTAACAAAGGGTTCCCAGCTGCCATCTTCCTGATTGTTTTCATTATAATATTTCAGAAAAGAGGCAAAGTTCTTCGCAAATAGAATGAGATCCTGACATTCTTTCTCATCAACTTTTACAAAATCGGG
>DASQZP010000346.1:0-6069 GCA_035638655.1 Bacteroidales bacterium | reverse complement strand
CGGCCATTCGTTGCAAAGATCAACGTACATGACGTTATCCAGAAGACCTGCCTGCTCTATGGAGTCGAGTGTCTTCAGCCAGATTTCTGCATGTTTCTCCGGAGTCGTAATTTCCATTCTGTTATTATCCAGGTCTTCCCGGAACCATGTTGAAAGACCCACTTTAATGTCCCGTTTTTCACACGCAGCAATAAACTCATTTAAACAGGGTTGAATGCGGACTTTATTCATATCCGGACTGCCCCAGTTTTGAATGCTCCAAACCTCTTTTAATGTCCATTCTTTTAGCGCGTTTGCAGCTAATAAATGAGGGAAAGCATCGATACGGACAGCATTGTAGCCACGTAATTTCAAGCTGTCCAAAGCTTTATCCCAATCCTCATACCCAGCCCCGGGCCATCTACGTTCAAGCCAGGAGAAATCCCACATAGTAATCGCGCGTGGAGCAACAGATGAGTTATTATTATTTAATCGCCAATGATTCATACCTGGTTTTATTAGTTGGCTCGTTGCAAATGCACTTGCTGAATAGACACTACCCGCACTGAGAGCAGCAACACTTAGAAACTTTCTTCGTTTCATGATTAAACATCAATTTTATAGCAGAATAAAAACTGTTCTGATTGCGTTTTAACCTGGCTCCCCCCAATTGAAAGAAACAATTTCATGATCAAGTTTCCACCTGGAAGGAAAACGGTTCTCAATCCAGTCAAGCGGTTCGCCCACAGGCAATTTAGAGGAGGCGGCCCTGAAACATTCTCTGATATATTTTTTTTGCTCTGACCCTACAGCTTTTGCCTCAGCAGAGACAAAAAGTGGTGTTCCACTGTAGGCCAATAGCTGCATCCACTGCTTGTTTTTTTCCCAGGGTATCTGAGTTGTCAAGCCAACACAGTCACCATCAGTCGAATAAAACTTTTCGTGTTGTGTTATCCGAAAGCCCAACGTATTAACCCCCATCCTTCTGGTACGATCCCATTCATGTCCGCTTGTATCATCGCCTATTCTCTGAATTTCGCAAATACCCGCGGCCAAATGGCTAATGGTATTGCAAGCCAGCAAATAGGTCTCACCGGCAGCTTCACGGATCGCCCGGTACAGACCAAGGATAATTTCAGCATTGGTGACCGAATCATCATGAAAATGCCAATTGGGAAAAGTCATATCTTTTTGTTCAATCATCTGAAAGCCCCATTTTCCAAGAATATCGACTGTTGTAAAATCGAATTTCACCATTTCATATCCCCATTCGTTATATTGCTTAAAGTAAGATTTCACCCGCTCGAGGTTTTCCTCAATAGTCGGGTCAAGCAGTGGTAGCCCAGCCGAATCAACGCGATCGGGTATTTCAGGAATGAGAACATTCGCAGGGTCGGTGTGGCTTCCGCAGAGCGGACGGGTCCAGATTCCCGGTCGCATGCCCCTGTCCTTGATTTTCGCGGCAAGTGATGCCATATTTGGGAAATTAGCATTTGGTGTTTGCATATTATCACCCCAGCAGGTTGAACCTTCATTTCCGGGTGCTTTCTGAAACCATCCTGCATCAATCATGCTAAAAGGCCGGTTTGCAATTCCATCAGCGAGAGGAGCAATCAAATCTGTGTGTTCCAGAATGAGTTTTTCAGAGGTATGCCCATAGGAAAAATACCAGTCATTAATCCCATAAACAGGTTCTTTAGGAAGGCGGGGAGCTGGACACATCATTGAACTAAAAGTTCGTGTGGCATAAAACGGATTTTCCCCTTTCAGATTCCTCTCTGCAATAATTTCGGCCAGCTTTATGACACGTTGTCCCGGTTTTACTCCATTACCTCCATTTCTGACATCCATCGTAAGGCTGGTTCGCTCCTTACCCACGTTCCAGGAACAAAAAGCATTGCATCCGGTCCGTACACCAAATCCGTTTGTGCTTTCGCCGTTATACTCCATAAAATACCAGGGCATGATCCGCTCTTTGTCTACCTTTCCCCAATGCAGATCTGCATAAGAACGTTCCCATTCATCACCTAAGTATAAATTATCTATGGCTCTGGGATATTCCCAGGAAAGAGTAACAAATTTTACAGGTAAAGAAGGAGAGTAAAGATAAGGAACCAGGGAATTACTTTCATTCTTAATCTGAAGAATAAGGTCACCGCTTTGCCATTTTTCTTTATCAAAAGAATTGAGCTCAATCATGCCTGAATTGGTATTAACCATGACCCTATCCGGAAACCTAAGAATGGAGCTTAGTTCTTTGTTTTCTGCAAAAGTATTTAGGCGCACCAGCAGAATAGCGCCAAGTGATCCTCCGGTTGTTTTGATAAAGTTACGCCGATTCATTTCGTTTTAGTAGTTTTAGAAAATTGTTATTTTTAATCCGTTTTACTGTTGAAACAGGAAACAGGCCAGCCTGTCTCTCTGGAAATATCAGGCTTTAAATGATTCTTTACAAATAACTATTCTGAATAATAATCAAGTTTACGTTCAATAATAATATCGGCAACATCATTTTCATATGTTACCATTCTCTTCCAGTTTCGATACTCGTCATACCAGTATTTCACCTTCTGTTCCCTTTCAACCTGAACACTGTCAACAGTAACGATCTTTGAAACATTTTCGTTGTTATCGTATGCGTATTTTATTGTCTCACTGATCTTATTATTACGATTATAAGTTGTGACCACCACAGGTCTGTCTGATGTTTCATAATGAAAGACTCTAAATTGTATTAATTTATCATCCTTTGAAGAATAATTTGACTCTTTTACTTTTCTCCCATTTTCATCATACAAAAATCGCTGTTTCAATCCTCTATGGAAAACAAAATTAAACTTTTCCATTTCTTTAACCTGATTAAGATTGTTGTAGACAAATTCGGACTGGCTTTGGAGCTTACTATCGACTCCGAAATTGAGTTCTTTTATGATGTTTCCATTTAAGTCATAATACTTGCCAACAATTTTTTGAGACTGACCATTGTTTCTTACCATGCAAATTGAATCTATTTTTAGATTCTTATTGTAATAATAATGAATCACTTGAGACAAACTGTCATGACTTACATAACATCGCCGCATTGTCCTCATTCCATTTTTGTATTCATATTCCCACCTTTTGATAAGAGTGCTGTCATCATTAAAGCTGGATTGAAGGACAATATTTCCGGTTCGGGAAAACTCCACATGATTAAATCTCTTTCCGTTCAAAGAATAGATTGTCTCATCAAGCCTTTTCACATGTCCTTGAAGCTTAAAAACTTTCCAGTCATTCATTTCTGAAGAAGTTTGCTTCTTATCATTTTCACATGAAAACAAAGACAAGAATAATACTATTAAATACAGTTTTATTGTGTTTAGCCTCATAAAAAAAAACAGGACTCTCCGCTGCG
This sequence comes from Bacteroidales bacterium, assembly GCA_035638655.1. GTDB lineage: Bacteria > Bacteroidota > Bacteroidia > Bacteroidales > DASQZP01 > DASQZP01. The sequence goes on along the minus strand of DASQZP010000346.1, from coordinate 2,696 downwards.
TTACAGCGGAAAGTCCAATAAGTTAAAACAAGTTTAGTATACGAATCCTTTTCTTTTGAATACTGCTACATCGTAAGCGTTATACAAATGCACTGATAACTCATCGTCGGTCAGGTTCGTCAGATGGTATTTAGTACCACTGAACCAAGGAATATGTGGTCCGCCCAGAACTTCAATAACTGAATAATTGACATCGCCAATTTTCAGGGGGTCATCTACGGTAAATACACCTTTCTGGACGCTACCATCTACGACATTTTTTAGTTCAAAATTCGCAGCCCCATTTAAATCCATATAGAATTCATAGTTAAGCGCATCCGGAATATTCAAGCCGTCCGGAGTCATTACCCACCAGGCCGGAAATAAACAATCAGTAGGCCCGTTACCTGCAATATACCCAGAGGGATGATCAAGTGCCCAAACCCATGTTTTACCACTTCCTCCGCCGGTTAAACCTTTCCAGGCCGGGTCTGAATCAAAGTAGGAATCGTCGTTTGAGGCAACAGAAAAATCACGATTGACGGTAACAGTTCCACCATCGCAAAAAGCTGTAAACTCAACGGTATAATCACCTGCAAAAGGAATATAAACCTCAGCTTCATTTTTATTTGACCATCCGGTACCCCAGTCCCAGTAAGGAATAATTCCAGGCGTATTATTTTTCAAAACGATTGTGTTTGATCCGGCAGGTTCCTGAATTACCTGTATGTCAATTTCATCTTTGGATAAAACCGATCCAAGCATTTCTCTGTTTTCAATTGTTTCACAAGACGCAAACAAAATTGAAACACTTATTAATAGAAATATTATTTTTTTCATATCCTTTCTTCTTATTTGTTAAAACATAGTATTAGATGAATTAACCCATCCGGGATTTTGCTCCAGGACCCCTTTTGACAACTCAATTTCATCGTTGGGAATCATTAGGAATCCACCTGTATTTTTAACCCGTTGATCTATTTGATCAAAATATCCGTTATTCCTGTCCGCATTAATGGTTGTTTTGATTGTCATGTTATAGATCTCAGCATAATTCATATTTTGCTTAATAACTGTGCCAGCATCTTCCCCATACCAGCGTAGAAGGTCAAAATACCGTTGTCCTTCGAATGCCAGCTCATAATGTCTTTCCTTTTTAATATTATCCAGATTAACTGGCACTGAAGGTAAACCAACTCTTTCGCGAACCCGATCCATATATTCCTGAGCACTGGGACTTCCCAGTTCGGCCCCCATAAGCAAAACATCAGCTAAACGGATAACGATAATATTTTGTGTATTATTAATTTGGAAGTTTGTAGTTGCGCCATACATTGGAACGCTGTAATTTACTTTTGCATCATTGTCAACAACATTAATAGGTATATACTTCTTTCCGATAAATCCTGTTTCCTGCCACTGCATATCAGCGCCCCAAACATACTCATCTTCGATACCTTCAGATTCGTCGTTAACGTTAAGAATTGACCCTTGTTTACGAATATCATCATTTGGCCAGTCTTCATATAACTTTGGGTTGACCGGCATAAATCCCCAGCCTCTTCCAAAAGGAACCTGCAGCTCACTATTCCTAAAGCCACAGTAGAGATCAACCTGATTACTATACCAAACCTGCTCTGACCAATTTGACGAAGTAACAGGAGCATATGCGATCTGAAAAATCGCTTCTGTATTTCCACCGTCGTCTCCAACCCAATGAAGATCGTTATCCCTGGCATAGCCATAATGTTCCTGTGAAATAGAATAAGGCCACAGATTACGAAAATCATCAACTAATTGATGTCCACTATTAGCAACACAATCGTCAACCCAGGCTATTACATCATCTTTGGTAATTTTCCCACCGTCTTCCGGCAGGGTGATTTCAGACTTCTGATAATACCCTGTATAAAACAGAAACATTCTCGCCATTAAAGCTTCTGCCGCCCATTTGGAAGCTCTCCCAATCTGCGTGTAATCAGCAGGTTTATCGGGTAGATTTTCGATTGCATTTTTCAGATCAGAAGCTATTTGACCATAAAGTACATCGGGTGCTGCTTTAGGTAAATTCTCCGGTTCCGGATTTAACGGCATAGGCACCGGTCCAAACAAACGTGCCAAATCGAAGTAATAATATGCACGCAAAAAATATGTTTGTCCAACGATACTTTTCCGGGATTCATCGGAATCCCATTTTACATTATCCAAAGAACTCAACAATGTATTACATCTGAAGATTCCCCGGTAGTAATTGCTCCAGCAATTGCTATGTAAGTTTTCAGTTGTTACCCGAAACACGTTAATGGCTTGTGGATCCCGGTCATTTTGGCCGCCACCGCCGAACCGATCATCTGATCGCAATTCCGATAACATCAATATGTTACTCATCGCACTGAAGGATGGTAAGATGGTATAAATTCCAGTTAATGCCTGATTCGCTTCATCTATATTGGCCGGAAAGTTTGAACTTGTCTTTTGAGTAAGATTTTCTGTGTCCAAAAATTCATCGCTACAACCTGCAATAACTATTAACGCAATTATAATTGATAATATCTTTTTCATGATTATTCCCTATTTAAAATTTTACGCTTAAACCAAACATGTACGTTCTTGGATTAGGATAGAAACCAAGATCTACTCCGTTTACCCAACCATTAGCACTATCGTCTGTGCTTGTGCCAATTTCCGGATCCATTCCCGAATATTTAGTGAACGTA
>DASQZP010000345.1:0-7264 GCA_035638655.1 Bacteroidales bacterium | reverse complement strand
AGTATAAAAACGGGGAACTATCATTTGAGATGGAATGGCAAAACAAAGGTGTGGCTTCTGCATATTCAGCTTATCAGTTGAAAGGAAAATTAATTCCAGTGAATAGCACTTTGGAAACAATCGGGTTTACAATAGAAGATTCAGGAAATAAAAAATGGATGCCCGGTGAGATTGCAATGGAAAGTTACAAAGTTTCTTTACCGCAAATACCAAAAGGTAAATATAGCTTTGCCATCCAGCTTTTTGACAAAAAATCCGGGAAACCGGTTGAAATAGGTTTAAGAACTGATATTAAAAAGGATGATTATTTTGTTATTCAAAACCTTTCTTTTTAAACAATACATTGAGATGTAAGCTCTCACTTCAATAAAAAAAGTTGATAATAGTTTTTATATTAAAAAAGAAAATTATGAAAAGAAAAGTAAACATTTATTTTGTTGTAGTTTTTTTGGCAATTGTAGGCTGCGCACACCAGAAAAAATCAAAAGAAAAGACATCTGTTGATGAAACATCAAGCAAATCGGTATCAAAAATTGAATATCCATACCATTTTACTTATAAAGGAAACCCGCTGGTAAGACTGCATGGTGCAGCCGATCCCGATGTACATGTTTGGAATGATACGGTTTGGATGTATTGCTCACAGGACAGGACAATGGATTCTACTATTCATAAACACCATTACGACGCCATGGATGGTTATCATGTTTTTTCTTCTCCTGATATGATTCACTGGACTGATTATGGCGAAATATTCAATTCAAAGGACGTGGACTGGAGCTGGGAAGTTGGTGGTTTTTTATGGGCACCGGGTGCAGCGCACAAGAACGGCAAATATTATCTCTATTTCCCAATAAAAGACAAAGAAGGCAATTGGAAAGTGGGTGTTGCCACAGCTGATTCACCTGCTGGGCCGTTTAAAGATATTGGCCATCCAATCGAAGGCCTTAATGGAATTGATCCAATGGTTTTTATCGATGACGATGGAGAAGCATATATCTATTGTAACCCGGGAGTAGTTGCCAAATTAAAACCCAATATGATTGAATTGGCTGAAAAACCAAGAAAAATCAAATATGCTTCCGAAGCAATTATGAAAAATGACACCTTAAGGTATAATGAAGGACCATATATGCACAAAAGAAAAGGCAAATATTATTTCTCTTATACCAACTGGCATAACCACAATTATCAGGGCATTTATGCAATCGGAGATAGCCCTTACGGCCCCTTTGAATGGGAAGGTCCCATGGCACCAAATCCGGCAGGAGCGCAAGACCATCATTCAATCATTAAATTCAAAGGACAATGGTATTATTTCTATCATATAGCTATCCCAGATTTACCGGTTTATAAGGAATCTCAAGGACGCATAACATGTTACGATAAGTTGTATTATAATGAGGATGGAACTATAAAAATGGTTAAACATACGAGATAATTGGTATCCGAAATAACATCTTAAACAGATGTTGGAATTACATTAACTAATAACTTTTCGATTTTAATGAAATTATTGATATTTTTTGTCCCGTTTGTCTTGTTGTTTTCTTCGACTTATGCACAAGATAAAAGAGAAACACCTAAGTATTTAAATACGAATCTTGACTTTGAAGTTCGTGCAGCAGATTTGGTAGATCATATGACGTTGGAAGAAAAAATCTCTCAGGTTGGCAACGAATCAAAAGCGATTCCACGTTTAGGAATCAGTGAATACAATTGGTGGAATGAATGTTTACATGGAGTTGCCGGTGCCGGGGTGGCAACAGTTTTCCCTCAGGCAATTGGAATGGCAGCAAGTTTTGACCCTGATTTAATGTTCGAAGTTGCTAGTGTAATTAGTACAGAAGCAAGGGCAAAACACCACGAGTTTGTAAGAAATAATGATTTTGGGCGCTTAAAAGGTTTGACTTTCTGGTCACCCAATATCAATATTTTTCGAGACCCCAGGTGGGGACGTGGCCACGAAACTTACGGCGAAGATCCATATCTGACAGGGCAAATGGGGATGCCCTTTGTTAGAGGTTTACAGGGTAATGACGAAAAGTATTATAAAGTGATATCAACAGCAAAGCATTTTGCCGTTCATAATGGCCCCGAGGCCGAACGCCATTATTTTAATGCAGTGCCAAATGCCCGTGATTTATGGGAGACCTACTTACCTGCTTTTTATGATTTAATGGTTAAAGCCCATGCATATTCTATAATGGGAGCTTATAACCGTGTTGATGGCGAAAGCGCAAGTGCCAGCTGGATGTTGTTACAGGATATTTTAAGAGACAAATGGGGTTTTAAGGGTTTTGTTGTTTCAGACTGTGGTGCTATTTGGAATATATATAATGATCATAAAATTGTTAACTCCCCGGAAGAAGCAGCAGCCATCGGAATTAGAAGAGGCTGTGACTTAAATTGTGGCAGTGTATACCGAAAATATCTGCTTAAAGCGGTACAAGACGGCCTGGTAGATGAAAGCGCAATTGATTTATCAGTATATCGTTTAATGTTGGCCAGAATGAAACTTGGAATGTTCGATCCCCCGGAAAGGGTTAAGTATGCTCAAATTCCTTATGAGATGAATAACACTAAAGAACATAGTGAGTTGGCCCTTACTATGGCTCAGGAATCAATGACTCTGTTGAAAAATGATGGAATTTTGCCGCTAAATATTAATAAAATTAAAGAAATAGCTGTAGTTGGCCCTAATGCAGTAAGTGAAGATGTTCTATTAGGAAATTATAATGGATTACCTTCAAACCCAATAAATGTTTTACAAGGAATAAAAAATGTCGTTGGAAATAAAGTTAAAGTTACCTATGCCATGGCGTGCCCTTTGGTAACAGAAAATTCCATCGGAGGCATTTATCAGGTAATCGGCTCTGAATATTTATCTGCTAAAGATGATCAAAACAATCAAGTTACAGGATTAAAAGCTGAATATTTTGAAGGAATAGAACATAAAGGTAATCCTGTTTTGGTAAAAATCGAGAAGGAAGTAAACCATAGCTGGGGCAATGAAGGGCCAACAGACACGGAAGTAGCCAGGGGGATAATATCTGAAGAGAATAAGATAAGCCCCGATAATTTTTCGGTTCGATGGACCGGAAAACTGACAGCCCCGGAAAGTGGACGCTATAAAATTGGAATGGTTGCCAATGACGAATGCAAGTTATTTATCAACGATCGTCTATTAGTTGAGCCATCATTTGAGTGGAATCCTAAGCCAACATTAGGAGAAATTGAGCTCGAAAAAGACAAGCAATACGACATAAGAATAGACTATGTAGAAAAAAAGAACGAAGCCAAAGCCTGCCTTATATGGGAAACGCCGAGCGGAAGAGAAAAAAAGAGAACAGGCGCACCGTTTTCGGTAGATAATTCTGTGATTGAGCAAGTTAAAAAAGCCGATGTAGCTATTTTTGTAGGAGGGCTTGATGCCCATTGGGAAGGAGAAGAATTGAGCGAAAGAGTTGGCATAGAAGGTTTTTACAAGGGAGATCGAACAAAAATTGAATTACCTGCTATACAACTCGAAACCATCAAAACACTTCAAAAAACAGGTACCCCGGTTATTTTGGTATTAATGGCCGGAAGCGCCATGGCCTTTGATGGCCTGGAAAATGACTTACCTGCCATCCTTGATGCCTGGTATCCTGGACAGAGAGGAGGCGAGGCCGTCGCTGATGTACTGTTGGGTAATTATAATCCTGCCGGTCGGTTGCCGGTTACTTTTTATAAATCAACAGACGACCTGGCTGATTTCAAAGACTATAACATGAGGGCCAATAATGGTCAAACTTACCGTTACTTTAAAGGCCAACCACTTTATCCATTTGGTCACGGTTTAAGTTACACCAGTTTTAAATACTCTAATTTGAAAATTGATAAAACAAAATTAAATAATAGAGACGATATCAAACTATCAGTTAATGTAAAGAATACCGGAAAATACGACGGTGAAGAGGTGGTACAGGTTTATGTAAAAGACATTGAATCGGACAAAGTAATGCCAGTTAAACAACTAAGGGAATTTAAACGAATATCACTGAAAAAAAACGAAGAGAAAACCATCAACTTTACCCTGAATGTAGCAGAAGATCTTCGGTATTACGATGCTTTCAGCCAAAAATACATGGTTGAACCGGGGGACTTTGAAATACAAGTCGGAGCCTCCAGTGAAGATATTAGATTAAAACAGGTTGTTAATGTTGAATGAGCTCTTTTTGAGATGACGAAATGCAGGCTTTAATTTTGGAAATCATGCAGTTCTTCAGGGGAATTACGGGAAGGTAAAATGACTGTATGAAACTGAAAGAAAAAGCAGTATAATCATCAGTTCCTGAACTGTATCTTATCTATTCTGGACAATAACTATCTCCTCAGATTTAATGAGGTTGGTAACTTTGATGTTCACTAAATTAGTTTAGTTGAACCCTGGTGGATTCACACCTTTTTTATTTAGTATTGAAAGGATGGTTTTTATTAAAAAAAATATTTTGATGAAAAAGCTTGTATTATTACTATTACTATTCGTTGGATTTTCAGGCTCTTCTTTATTACGGGCCCAAAACATGCAAACAGTTTATCCTCGCGAATATCCTGATGGCCTGAGAAACCCTCTTAAAGGATTTCGACCGGATCTTAACAGTGCCGGCGATAGTAACTATCCTTATCCTACTATTGTTCGTGATTACATTCGATGGAATCAGATTGAGAATGATGCCAGTGATGGTGTGCAAAAAATAATTGATTTCTGCAACGAAAGATGGAAAGGTCTTGAAGAAATGAACGTTAAAGTAATCCCCAGGGTCTATATTGACTGGGATAGTTCAAATGGCAATGAATATTGGCCCTCGGATTTAACCCCAGGCGACTGGTCAAGTCAGGAATTCAAAGACAGGGTTGTTAAACTTATTTATAAACTGGGCGAAGCATGGGATTATGATCCACGTGTTGCCTGGGTGCAAACCGGTATCATCGGCTATTGGGGTGAACAGGAAAACCCTGTGGGTGTTGATGAAGATGGATGGGCAAAAAGACTTGGAGAAGCATATGATGCTGCTTTTAACAATAAGAAACTTGTTGTTCGTAATCAAGGACCCTGGGACGAAAATGGTTTTGAATGGGGGGTATATTGGGACTCCTTTGGCCATCCCGGACAAAAAAACGGAGCCTGGAAAAGTATACAAGAAACAAATGCACGGGGCAGATATTTAAACCAAATCGTAGAAGGTGAAGTAGCCTATAATTGGGGAAATGACATTTTCGATCCGTTATATGGAAGCACACCTACGATAACCCTTGGTATTGATGAGTATACCATGAATATGATTGATGTCATCAGGGAACTGCATTGCACCGGCCTGGGTTGGATTGCCGGTTACAAACTGGATGGCAGGGATGGAACAGATCCCGACAAAGTGAGAGCAAACGCATCCATCATGCAAAAAGCTTTTGGTTATCGTTTTGTTTTGCCTGAATTTTCATGTTCGTCGCGCGCTAACCAGGGTGAAATTATGGATATTAATTTTAAGGTTAAGAACGTTGGTTCAGCACCGTTTTATGAAAATTGGCCATTAGCATTCGTATTAATTAATGAAACAACTGAAGAGATTGTTTGGAAACAGGACCTGTTGAGTGTTGATATTAGAAACTGGAGGCCAGGCAGCAATTATAGTTATTCAACGGGGACCTATCAAAATCCGGCTGAAGAATATGTTGTAGATACTACTGTTACCATTCCCAACGATATCCCGATTGGTCAATATATGGCAGGTTTAACCATCCTTGAACCCTATTCTCAAACCCCGGGCATATTTTTTGCTGTTAAAAACTTTCTTGCAAGTAGTCAAACCCAACCTCTCTGCCGGGTAGGCATTGGTGAAGACCTGACAGGAGATCCCAACATAGATACAACGATATTCGATGATCCTGTTGCTGATAACAATCGATCTTATACGTTAACACCACAGGGGAAAACTTTTTCAATTTCAACAGATTCGCCAAACGGTTCAATTATATTCAAACCTTCCGGTGGTAGTTATTTGCCGGGCACCATTGTTACAGTAACCGCAATGGGAGATGTTGGTTATGGATTTGATTCCTGGGGTGGTGACCTGTCCGGCTCAGAGAATTCCATTACCCTTACCATGGATAGTGATAAAACTGTGTCCGCAACCTTTAAAAAAGTTCCCACCCACAATCTCATCATTAATCCCAACTATGGTTCGGTGATATTGGACCCCCCGGGTGGTGTTTACAACGAAGGTAAAGTAGTTACTTTAACTCCGGTTCCGGAATTTGGTTATAATTTTGGAGAATGGAGTGGCGATCTGTCTGGTTCAAAAGCACCCGCTACTATCACAATGGATTCAGACAAATATGTAACCGCAAATTTTTTTTTTGCCGGAGGCGGGACATTAGAATCAGCAATAAATTGCGGTGGTTCAAAGTATAATTCAGCCGATGGTGGAGTCTATTCAGCTGATATAAACTATGTCGGAGGAAGCTTATACACAACCGATGCTGCTATATCGGGTACACTGGATGATGCTTTGTATCAGTCTGAACGTTTTGGGAGTGATTTTAGCTATAAGATCCCTCTGGAAAACGGAAACTATGATGTAACCCTCATGTTTGCAGAGATCTTTTTTGATCAACCCGGGAATCGTATATTTAATGTTTCAATAAAGGGTACACAGGTATTAAGTAACTTTGACATCTGTGCTAAGGTTGGCAAAAATAAGGCAGACAACGAAACTTTTCCCGTTACAATAAACGATGGAGAACTTAATATTGTTTTCACTACAATTAAAGACAATGCCAAAATATCGGCTATAAAAATCAGCAGTAAATTTACCGGTGAAACATATTCACTTACAACTAATGAAACTAACGGGATTATCGATTTTGATCCGGCAGATGCACCTTATCCTGCAGGATCAAATGTGCTATTGACAGCTATCCCTGATGCCGGTTTTAAGTTCAGCGAATGGAGTGGTGATCTGACCGGAACTGAAAATCCTGCGACTATCTACATGGATGCAAACAAAAATGTAACTGCAACTTTTGTTGAAGTTCCAACCTATAATTTGACAACGAATACCTCCAACGGAACCATAATGCTGGATCCTGCCGGCGCAATATACGAAGAAGGTACAGTAGTAACAATTGCAGCAATACCAGACAAGAGATATCAATTCGCAGGATGGGGCGATGACCTTTCAGGCTCGAATAATCCTGAAAACATCATTATGGATTCAGATAA
>DASQZP010000344.1:0-2783 GCA_035638655.1 Bacteroidales bacterium | reverse complement strand
TCTCAAAATAAATTTGCATTTTTCAGATTTATTCTGAACATGCGGAATGGTGCACTGCTGCTCATGAAGGGCATACACACATGGTATAGTGCATGCGGGTTTCAGCGGTTTGCGAGCGTTTGTAGCTCGTAAAAAAAGTTGGTGTATACTGATAGGAAATCGCTCCGCAATCCCTTACTAGCCACACCATAACCGTTAGGTGTAATAGTGATGAAGCCCTACAACACTGATAATTAACATAAATAATGATAAATTTTCGTATATTTGATTAAAAATTATGAATAGAAAATTAATTAATAGAATTACAATAAATCCTGAAATCTGTAATGGAAAACCAACCATCAGAAATACAAGATATACGGTTGATTTGATTCTTGATTTATTATCTGCAGGTATGAGTGAATTAGAAATAATTGATGATTATCCTGCTCTTGAGAGTGATGATATCAAAGCCTGTTTGGCATTTGCATCACAATTATCAAAAGTAAAAACAATTCAAAGGATTGTTGCATGAGATTTCTAATTGATGCAAATTTACCTTTTAAATTGGCCAAATCCTTGAAAGATAAAGGTTACGATGTTATCCATACTGATGATTTACCTGATAAGGAGAGGACAAAAGATAATGAGATTAGAAAGATTTCAGTTAACCAAAATCGCATTATTATAACTAAGGATTCTGATTTTCTAGATTCACATTTAATAAATGGAGTTCCCTCAAAACTATTATTTGTTACGACCGGAAACATTATTAACAAATCACTTATTCAGTTATTTGAAAATTATTTTAAGACAATTTTAGACTTATTCAATTCGTATGATTTGATAGAGTTGGATAATGAGCAAATAATTGGACATGAAAGATAACTACTACACCCAATCGAGTAGATGGCTGACGGGATTGTAGCCCCGCCAGTGCACCTCTCACCTGCCTGACTGCCTACATGTCGTAAACATTAATTAGTAGACAGTTTCAAAATCAAGCTTATACTGCTTCGAATGACTGAAACGTTGGAAGTATTCAGCAAATGCAATATAACCACAGCGCTTTAAACGCTGTGTGGTTTTTAAAATCCGTTAATTAATTAGATAATGAGAGAAAGAAGAAATTTTAATAATAAGATTTATTTAATTATACTTCCAACTTTAGCAATCATAATGTTTGGATTCCTCAGAATATTTCATCAATTGCAAATTGATAAACTTTCAATAAATGAACATTATGCTTATTTCAATAATAATTTTGATTCTTTAACTGATGAGAATTTCTATGATTACCTTAATAATTTCAGTACGGATGATTCAATAAATGAAAATATGCTTGTTTTAATTCTTACCGATAATTACATTGATCAGGATTTACAAAGATTAAAGACGATATTTTTGGAAAATGATTGGACTGATTTCGATATAATTGACAAACAAACAAATAAAAATCCACAGATTATAAATGAAAGAGAGCTGATTTCGTGGAAAACAATTTCAAGAAAGGAACTTGATAGTTTGATAGCAGATACATTAAGCGGGATTGAATGGTGGGATGATTTTCATAAGAAATTTGGAGAAACTAGTTTACATAGCTTTACGCACCCAATTTATAATGCTGATAGATCAATAATGATTTTGAAGCATACATATAGTGGAGGATTATTATTTGGTGAGTCCGAACTAGTGATTTTAAGGAAAGTTGAAGACCGATATGTTGTTGTAGGTAAAGAAACCTTATATGTAAGTTGATTTCGTAAAATAATTAAGAACATTGATTGATTTTTAATATATAAACAATTAGCACGACTGCCCAATCGAGTAGATGCCCAGTGAGCTAAAATCCCACCGGAGCACCTCTCATTCCGATTTTCTCAAATCTTTGATTTGTTAGAAAATCGAGAATCCTCGAAATTTTATGCTCAACAAAGATGAGAACAATTTCGGGACCTGGCTAACAGAATAAAATGACTGGGGCCACCGTATTCCGAAGAAACAATCGGGACAGACTGTACGGGCCAGGTATACGGCGTCCGTATGCCGGGAACCGAAACGTTGTGTAGCTCACTTTTAAAGCATAAACTTGCACGTACGGTTCTTAGGGGACGTAAGTTACCCGGTAAACCATTAAACGAGAGATTAAAACACCAGTCAACCCAATAAAGTAAGGACATGAAAATAATTTTGACACGATTAGTTTTAATAATTATTTTGGTTACCTCATTTTCCAGACTTCATGGACAAATAACCGAAGAAAAAAGAACAGGAAGTGGCATTTATATTCTTCCTACTCAACTAGTATTTCCAGAGATATTGCTGACATATGAACATTTTTTAAAAAACAACTTATCAGTGTCATTTTCATTAGGATACAAGATTCCTACTGGTAAAGGAGATACATTGGAACCATTTGGTTCAGGATTGTTTGAAGGTAAGCCTTCGGCCTCCCGCGTGTTGCAATTTTTAAAAGGAGTTTTTGAGCATTCTAAAAAATTCCAAAAAAGCTGGCGTGAAGTTGGATTTCTTTGAGATATTCCCGGATTATTCTAAAAATATCCAACGATTATTGGAGAACCGTTGGATTTTCCCGGAGTTCTTTGGATGCTTTCCAGTTATGTGGTAAAATATCGGCCAGGTCAAGGCTGTAATTGTTATTATATTCCGGTATCCTGTTAAGCACATCGATTAACCATTCCCTGGGATTTACATCATGAGCCTTACAGGTTCCCAGCAGGGAATACATAATCGCAGCATTCTCCGCGGCATCATGATTGCCACAGAACAGGTAGTTGCGTCTT
>DASQZP010000343.1:0-2879 GCA_035638655.1 Bacteroidales bacterium | reverse complement strand
GCGAAAAAAGATGAAAAGGGCTCACAACCGGATTAACGCTGACCAAAAAGCTAAGGATTTTTGTCCAGATTATCCGCGGCGTTATATGAGAAAATTATCTTTATAGATACGAAGCTCAAACAAGGAGGAGAATATGCCAGAAATAAGTCAAGATTATTGGGAAAATTTTGTTGCAATTATTATGGCATTTTCGGTGCTTGCCTTAGTTATTGAGCGAGCACTTTATCAGATTTTTGATACAAAATTATGGAAGAAAATAGAAAACTCGTTAGATGAACAGGCGGGTGGCGATTACCTGGATTTGAAGCCTTGGATATCTGCAATTGTCAGCATAATTATTGTATATAGGCTTAATTTGGATATGGTAGCGATGATATATGAAGTGGATCATTCCCATAATATATCTCTGATCGTGACAGGTCTATTTTTGGCAGGTGGAAGTACAGGTATATATAAATTCTTTAAACGAGCCCGTAAGCTTAAAGGAGATATTACATAAGAAACAGCGGCAGGGTCTGGTTGACGCTCCTTTCTAATTGAAAGAAAGGATAAAGATGCGACACCTTTAGCCCTTTAGAGGCGGTCGCGTAAAATTTGATATTCATACCAAGGATAAATCGATACTACATACCGGATCTGTTTGGGATCGCCAAATTTCTCTCAAAACAAAATATATTATTATGTTACGGAAAGTTAATTCCGTAACAATATTCTATTACCTCTGATTTAGTTGTTAAATAGTTACAATTCCCATATTTCACTTAGGTCAAATAATACATGCTCGGGCATTAAAGGGCCTTCTAACAAGAGGGGGATGAGCATGGAAAAAAATTAAGCAAAGAGATAATTGTTGCGCTCATTGGGACAGCTGTTATTTTAGCCGCACTTATTGCTCTTGTTCCTCGTCCACAATTCATGTTGCGAATGTTAATGAGTGGAAGTCAAGGCCCTTTGTAAAACGAATTGGTATTAAAAATATTTCGTCATACATAAATCTACCTGCTAAAGCTTGATCGCAAATTTCAATTCCATATTTTGTTATACTTGATAGCTTTGAACAGGAACAGATCCCAAATAGACTTGGTAAGATAATTTCTATAACTGACGGGTTTCCCAATCAGACCGTTAATGAAGAGCTATCATTTCATGTTGATAGAAAATGAGTGTGTTATTGTATTTGACATAATCTCTCCGAACACGGGCATTCACGGGACACGGTTATGCATCAAAAATAATAAAAGGCAGGTATTCCGCGTAACTTAAGATAACTAACTGAAAAAAAAATATGCATGTTAGGGGGGGCGGATATGAATATTAAAAATAAATTGGCGGATGACGCATTGCCCGGAGATGCAATGACAAATCACGCCTCAAAAAAATCAATGGAAAAGAGCGATAAAGCCAGGACAATCTTTTTTGCCTACTTTTGCAGTTATATAGTTTTATTTTCAATTGCAGTGTCTTGGATTGGTTACGGTATGGATAAGACTGTATGGTTTTACTTTGCTATGGGCATCGGTTCTATCTATGTGCTCATCGCATTCTATTTTTTCTATGACAATTATCTTCAGCCTTATATTACAGACTTACAAAAATTAGAGGATGAAGAATATGAAAACGACGTAAACAGGACTCCAAGAATAGCCCTCAGTTACCGGAGTGTTTATTTCTGGACGCTTGAGTGGGTTATGCCTGCCATTTTAGTTCAGTTTGTAGTGGTAGTATTTTTTTGGATGACTGCAAGTAATATGCCTTACCGGCAATCCCTGTATACTCATCCATTCATGTATGGGCAAATCTATCAAAGGATGAACAATTACATGAGCCCTGAGATTGCAAGTGCCGGCTTCAGCAAGAAACTGGAAGACATGAAATACAAAGAAGAAAAAGAAGCCATCATGAGAAGTGCTCAATTTCTTGAAGCGGCATTTTCAGGATACTTGAAAAAACCTAACATACCCAAACCAGCAGATGAAACATACGATAAGGAATATGTAGACGCCATAAGAGGGATGGTGGCCAAAATCTATAAGATACCTTTTTCTATAGCTTTAACTTTTGCTTTTCTTGGTACCTTAATGTATACACTGAATGATATTCTCTACAGATTTTTCATCTCAGATTTGTATCCGAAAACTTTTGTAAGCTATATCGTGAGGTTCCTCTTTGCTCCCGCCTTATGTATGGTGATTGCGTATTTTTTTATGAATCAATGGCTCATTAATGGAGCGCCTATTGTGTTCTTTCTTGTGGGATTTTTCCCGCAAATGGCACTGAGATATATAGAAGAGAAAGCAAGGGATCGCCTCAAGTTAAGGAGGGAGGAAAAAGAAGAGATCCCTTTGGGTTTCATCCAGGGCATGACGGACTACAATATATACCGTCTAAAAGAATTGGGAATTGGTGACTCCCAGAACCTTGCCTACGCGGATATCAACTATTTACGGAAAAACTGGTATAACGATAGACAGCTGGGCGATTTCATTTCACAGGCAATGCTTCTTATACATTTAAAAAAGGATTTTTCTAAGTTCCAGAGTAATGGTATTAGAAATATCATAGCCTTTAAGCATGTCGTAAAAGACAAGGAGTGTAACCCGGAAGAGTGCAAGCTATTTTCACAGGCTGTCGGTATAGACAAGGAAAAACTTCTGAATCTTTACAAGTTAATTAATATGTCTCCCATCAATTCTGTCCGGTTAGAAAAAAGCAAGCTGCAACTGCTTGTTTATTATGGTTTTGTTTGAGTCCTTTGGCGGCGGTTCAAATAACTCCTCTAAAGAACACGTTCTAAAAAGGTTAAGTTGTACTACTCTTATAAGGTTTTGCAGACTGGCAGAGACTTTCGACATAAATTTGAACATACACAGGAGTAGATA
>DASQZP010000342.1:0-2092 GCA_035638655.1 Bacteroidales bacterium | reverse complement strand
GAGGCAATTGATGCGTATATTGATACAATTGATAGAGCACGAACTAATGTAGATATATATATAAATGAGCTGACTAACACAGGAAAAAAAGTAGTAGATAGCACCCTTGACAATATTGATAAATCATCCGAAGCATTATTGGAATTTAATAAAGATCTTGTCGGAAAATTAAGTAACACTATCGAAAGATCTAATGTCGTTTTATATGACAATATTAAAACAACTTACAATATGCTTAATGAAGGAGTTGAAGAGCTGATATCATCCTTGGACAACACCTGTGAGGAATTCAGAAATAAAGTTAATACAATAATATTCCCAGATGAAATTTTTATATCTAATCTGAGTGAGCCAATAAAAAATTTGGGAAAAAGTTTATCTGCGGTAAATAACAACTTTAAAAAGAAAATTACCGTTCAAGAAAAACTGCTGGAAAGCTCAACAACCCTTATAGAAAAATTTGATATTATTTCGACCAGGTCACAAGAAACCTCCCAAGGATTAAGTTCGCTAATTACCCAACTAAATAAGGTAGCAGATATTGACATAGACGGTAATTTAATAAACACCCAACTTTTTAATTTAACCGGCAACCTGGGTGAGCTAAACAAGAAAATAGCACCATTGGTTAATTTGGAGATTGATTTCGAAAATATTAACAAAGTCATAAGCAACTATGAAGCCATCATAACCTCAGTTAATAGAAAAATATCAAACATAAACAAGGTGAGTACTGATTTCGATCTATTGAATGAAAATATTGGTTCGACAATAGCTAGCTTTGATTCTCTCAATAGCAAAATTGAACAAGCCACAAATATTAACATTGATAGCGGTTCAATTAATAATCAATTAAGCCATCTTACTAATAACTTAGATGGCTTAAATAAAAAGATTTTACCCCTTTCTAAATTGGACAATGACTTTCAGAGCATTAATCAAGTTATGGGTAGTTATAAAGATATTGTAGATTCAATAAATAAGAGGCTTGCAGCAATTACTGAAACAGGGACAGATTTTGTAAGCTTGAATGAAAATATTGGTACGGCAAAAACACAATTAGAAACCTTTAATGACCAAATTATTAAGTTAAAGACCATATTAAGTGATCTTGGGCAAAGTTATAATCAAGATCTTCAAATTATAACTAATCATAAAAAATCATTGGAAAACGAATTAGAAAATGCCAGAAAAAGTTTCACTACTATATATTCTCAACTGCTGGATGCAGCCAACTACATAAGTTCTGAAATAAAGAAAATATAAATTTATGGATAAGTTGCCACAAAAAGATAAATTCCTTTTAAATGTAACATTAACCGAACTTACATTTATAATTTTTTTGATATTTATTTTATTATTTTCGAGGAAAGTATTTAGTTTAACAAAAAATGTAGATACAGTTAATAAAACGAATGAAGAACTTTCGCAGAGATTAGAAGAAGCGAATAAAAATTATATAAATTCACTAACTCAAACAGAATTGCAACGAAAAACAATAGATGAATTAAGTAAAAACAATGATGATTTGTTCAAAAAATTAACCCTCCAAGAGTCTTCAGTGAAAAAGTGCGAAGAATTTATGAATCAATTTCATGAAGGGGATATGAGCTTCACGCGTTTGTTTGATAATGAAGAACTTCTTTCTGAGATAAAAGAACTTAAACAAAACAAATCACAATTGGAATCTAAATTAAAAGAATTTGAGAAATTGGGTGATTGTGAGCTGGCCGTAAATGAAGCAAAAAGTAGAGAGAAAAATCTGCGAAGAAGATGTGGAAATGACTGGCCCGCTTGTTGGTCAGATAGCGAAGGCAGACAAGAGTTTATTTACGCGGTTACCTTAAATGAAAACGACTTAACTGTGGAGGGTATCTGGCCATCCCACCGCAATGACGATATTGAATTTATTCCAAATGCCAAAGCGCTACCTTCTAACTCAATGTCATTGTCAGATTTTGGAAAAAATGCTGAGCCAATTTTAAATTGGAGCAAGGAGAAAGAGTGTAGACATTATGTTAAAATTATAGACAATACATCACCAACCTCTAAGGTAAAATATAAGAGAATGAAACAGATCATTGAAAGCTAT
>DASQZP010000341.1:0-13919 GCA_035638655.1 Bacteroidales bacterium | reverse complement strand
CGCCATTTCTCCCATACAGGGCCTGCATTAAATCAGATTGTTCTGTTTTGGTAGGCAGTCCGGTTGAGGGTCCGCCACGCTGTACATCAACAATCACCAGCGGTAACTCGGTAATTACAGCCAGTCCGATAGCTTCACCCTTTAGGGCAAGTCCTGGACCTGAAGTGGATGTAACACCCAACCGGCCAGAAAAGCTTGCGCCTATTGCTGAGGTAATGCCGGCAATCTCATCTTCAGCCTGAAAAGCAATGGCGCCCAGTTCTTTATGTTTGGTTATCTCCTGTAATATCTCAGATGCAGGAGTGATGGGATAGGAGCCCAGAAAGAGTGGTCGGCCTGATCGCTCAGAAGCAGCGAGTAAACCCCATGCTGTCGCTGTATTTCCGGTAATATTCCTGAATAACCCCTGGCGATCTTTTGCAGGATTAACCAGGTAAGTGGTTGACATGGCTTCAATAGTCTCTGCATAGTGATAACCTGCCTCGAGGACCTTAATATTTGCATCAACCAGTAATGGTTTTTTCTTAAACTTATCTGTCAGAAACTGTTTGCCAATACTAATATCCCGGTTGAACAACCAGTACAGGATTCCGGCGACAAACTGATTTTTTGTTTTGTCTGCCGTTTTGTTATCAATACCAAATTCTTTTACAGTAGCTCTTGTGAGTTGGGTAATAGGCGCTTTTACTACATTAAAACCTTCCAGACTGCCATCTCCAAGCGGATCCTCTACATAACCCGCCTTTTTATAATGCTTATTATCAAAATTATCGATGTCAATAATAATGGTAGCCCCGGATTTTACCCATTTCATGTTAGCCTTGAGAGCTGCAGGGTTCATGGCGACCAACACATCGGCAAGATCACCGGGGGTCTGTACTTCCTTGTGCCCAATGTGGACCTGAAAGCCTGAAACGCCGGCAATAGTACCTTGTGGAGCCCTGATCTCTGCCGGATAGTCAGGGAACGTTGAAAGATCATTTCCAACAAATGCTGAGGTGTCTGAAAACTGGGTGCCGGTTAATTGCATCCCATCGCCGGAGTCTCCGGCAAATTTGACTACAACCTCGTCAAGTTCAATTACCTTGGGATTTTTGCTCATCGTTGCGATTAAATGGATTATCTTTGCAAGTTAATAATTACATGTAAAAATACATGAATTTATATGTATAAATATATAGATTGGATTTATATTCTTTAACGAAATGAAAGGACTGATGTTATATTTATATGAAACAAAATTATATAAATTGTAAATGGATATTTCAAATACTTTCATTTTTTTTAACATAAATAAAATTTGAATTCATTTTAAAAAACATTCATTAAGAAGGAAATACAATTATGGCTTTAATTAAGCAGGTTAGAGGGATTACTCCCAAATTTGGTGAAAATTGCTATTTGGCGGATAATGCAACAATTATTGGTGATGTGGTGATGGGCAATAATTGCAGTGTCTGGTTCAATACAGTTTTACGGGGTGATGTGAATTCAATTCGTATTGGAAATAAAGTAAACATTCAGGATGGGAGTACACTACATTGTTTATATGAAAAATCTGTAATCGAGATAGGTAATAATGTTTCTATAGGGCATAATGTAGTAATTCACGGCGCTAAAATTCGAGATAATGTACTCGTGGGTATCGGTTCCATTATTCTGGATCATGCTGAGATTGGTGAAAACTCAATAATTGCAGCCGGATCAGTTATCTTATCCAATACCAAAGTTGAGCCAAATAGCATATATGCCGGCGTTCCTGCCCGAAAAGTTAAAGAGGTAAACAGGGAACAAACCAGCGAAATGATTGAGAAAATAGCGAACAATTATATTATGTATGCTGATTGGTATGATGAGGAGAATCGTTAACTATTCTTTCCAGAGGTCTATTTTCTCTAAGTGAATAGCGTGTTCAAAAAACATCCTTGCTATCTTTTCAAAGTATTCAGTATAGTCTGATACGAAAAACTTATTCTTTTTATGATCCTTATTCTGGTTAAGCAGGTTTTCCTGCTGCAGTTTTTCTTTGACTTTATTTGCCACAATTCTTGCTGAATCAACTATATCTATATCGAAATTATAATATTTACTGATCTGGTTCTTAATTATCGGATAATGTGTGCACCCGAGTATAAGGGCATCAATTCCTGAAAGTTGCTCATTCGAAAGGTATGCGCGGATAATGGCATTGCTGATGTCATCGAAAATAAAACCTTCTTCTATCATTGGAACGAGTAGAGGCGTGGCCATACTTACCACCTTCTGTTGTGGGTTAAAGGCAGCAATTGTTTTTTCATACGTGCCGCTGTTTATAGTTCCTTTAGTGCCAATTACACCTATCTTCCGGAATTTTTGAAGATTCACATAGGATACAACAGGATCAATCACATTAATAACAAGTGCGTTATTTCCAATGTGTTCCACAACTGATTTGTAAGCAAAAGCAGAAGCTGTATTACAGGCGATAAGTACTGTTTTACAGTTATGTTCAAGCAGAAAATCAGCAATGCGAACAGAATAATATCTTACTGACTCTGCTGATTTGTCTCCATAGGGGAGATGCAGTGTATCTCCGAAATAGATGAGTTGTTCATCAGGCAGTAACTGCTTAATTGCGTTGGTAACTGTTAAACCACCTACACCCGAATCAAAAATACCAATTGGCTGATCAGAAGATATTGACATACTGATATAATTAATATGGTCTAAAAACAGATAAAGGCCACACCTGAATGGTGTGGCCTGTAAATTAATGATTTAACGAGCTTATTCGAGGCCCAGTTTTTTCTTAACCAATGGTAAGAGGTTAATAGCATCTTCTGATTGATATATCAACGCACCTGAACTAACATCAAAAACATAAGTAAATTTATTCTCTTTACCAACATCAGCAATAGCTTTATTTGCTTTGTCCAGAATTGGTTTGAACAATTTTTGTCTGGTATTCTGCAAATCATCCTGAGCAGTTGACTGGAATTGCTGAATACGCTGATTCATTTCCTGCAGCTCAGTTTCTTTGGTCTGTTTAATAAGGTCAGACATTTCATCTGCCTGTGAGATGTAATTCTCATATTTATTATTAAACTCAACCTGCATCTGTTCCATCTGGTCCTGCAGTTGCTTGGCATGTCTCTGTATTTTTGCCTGTGCACTATCACTCTCAGGCATTGCCTGGATCAATTCCTGCGAATTTATATAACCAACCTTTAGCTGATTCTGTGCCTGCAGCACGCCAGAAAATGAGATCAATCCGATAAATGAGAATACAATAAAAAGTCGTTTCATTTTAAGCATTTTATAATTTATTTGTACAAATGTAGAAAATTAATTTTTATAACCTAATCTTTGGAGTACTTCATCACTTTTGTCATAGCGAGGATCAGTATAAAGCATACTCATGCCTGATGCAGTGTCAAAAATCACGGCATATCCGCCTTCAGTTGCAAGTGTTTTAACTGTTGTGTAAATTTCATCCTGAATGGGTTTAACCAGTTCTTCTCTTTTTTTGAACAACATTCCGTCACGACCAAAATATTTGTTTTGTAATTCTTTGGCTTCTTTTTCCTTGTTTACAATCTCATCTTCCCTTTTCTTCTTCATTTCTTCAGTTAGCAGGACCTTATCTGACTGATAAGCTTTATAGAGCTTATCAATTTCGGCATAACGGTTTTCAACTTCCTTCTGCCACTGGGCAGAAAGCTTATCGAGCTGATCCTGGGCTGCTTTGTAGGATGGAATATTATTGAGAATGTATTCGGTATCCACGAAAGCATATTTCTGTGCAAAACTGGTTGTGACTGCAAGAATTGCAATGGCAACAATAGCTGTTAACTTTTTCATGGTCGTATTATTTTTTAATTAACTATTATATTTTATCCTGATCAGAATTGCTGTCCGATCACGAAGTGAAACTGACCACCATTGGCACTTGGATTACCGGGTATTTCATCAAATCCGTAACCCCAGTCTATACCGAGCAGGCCAAACATTGGCAGAAAAGCTCTGATACCCACACCGGCAGAACGTTTAACCAGGAATGGATTGAAGCTCTGAAAATCGTACCAGGCGTTACCTGCTTCAAGGAATGTAAGGGCAAATACAGTTGCCTGCGGATTCAGAGAAATGGGGTAGCGTAACTCCATGGTATATTTATCATAAATATTCCCGGCTTTTGTTCCTCCCACAATTGGTGTCAATGAACTGTTCTCATAACCTCGCAGGCCAATGGTCTCCCGGCCGTATAAATTGTATCCAGACATACCATCACCACCCAGGTCAAAGCTTTCGAAAGGTGAAGGACCAATGTCTTTATTATAGTAACCAAGGAAGCCAAAATGGGCCCTCGTCATCATTACCAAATTTCCTGCCAGTTTTAAATACCAGTCGGCTTTAAATGTCCATTTGTGGTATTCAATCCAATTATATTTCACATTATCAGTTGCATTTTTGAAATTTTTATTTTCAAGCAAGGAATAGGGAGGAGTCAGTTGCAGTGAAAAGGTAAACTTAGATCCATGTCGTGGATAAATAGGCTGGTCGACTGAATTTCTCGAAAAAGAAGTGAGAAAACTCAGGTTGTTGGAAGTACCGTTTGCAAACTTGAAATATCCGGGATAATCTACCAGTTTATATTTTTGATAATTGATTTCATTGTACAGGGTGAAATAATCATCCGGCCATTTAAGTCGACGGCCGAGACCAATTGATGCTCCTGAAACATTCATATAACTGCTGCTTGGCTGAAACAGGCTTGTATATTGGGTCATTTTCGAATGGTAGAAAGAGACCGAAAATGAATTTGGTTTTTTACCACCAAACCATGGTTCCATGAAGCTGAAATTATAGGAACGGTAATATTTACCATTGGATTGGGCTCTGATGCTCAATGTTTGCCCGTCTCCAGAAGGAACTGGTCTCCAGGCTTTGGGATCAAGGATCCTGCGAGCCGAAAAATTAGAAAAGCGTAATCCAATTGTTCCTACCAGCATATTGGCTCCCCAACCCCCGGATATTTCAAGTTGGTCATTTGGTTTTTCCACCAGGTCATATTCAATATCGACAGTACCATCAGAAGGATTGGGCTTTGGAACAGGATTAATCTTTTCCGGATCAAAATGCCCCAGCTGTGCCAGTTCCCTCACGCTTCGCATAATATCGCTTTTGCTGAAAAGATCTCCTGGCTTTGTGCGTAGTTCACGTCTTACAACATGCTCATTTGTCTTGGTATTTCCTGTAATGATTACCTGGTTGATAGTGGCTTGTTTGCCCTCATAAATCCGCATCTCCAAATCAATAGAATCATTTTCAATATTGGTTTCAACAGGAGTTACCTGGAAAAATAAGTAGCCATGGTCCAGGTATACAGAACTAACTGCATCTTCATCACTCTGAAGTCGCTTATCCAGCAATGACTTGTCAAAAACATCTCCTTTTTCAATACCCAGAATAGAACTCAACAGTTCAGAGGGGTATTTGGTGTTACCAACCCAGGTGATGTTTCTGAAGAAATACTGGTCGCCTTCTTTTATATCAATATACAACCGAATCCGTTTATCATTCAGTACCTGTATTGAATCGCTGATGATTGAGGCATCGCGATAACCGTTTTCATTATAAAAGTCGATTAGAGAAGCTTTGTCCGTTTCAAAATCCTTCTGAATGTATTTCGAACTTTTGAATATATTCCAGTTCTTTTTTTTGGTCTTTTTCATTACGCGACGGAGCCTGCTGTCGGTAAATGCCTGATTTCCTTTGAAAATAATATCATCAATTTTTACCCGTTGATTTTTATCAATTTTAATGGTAACATCAACCCTGTTAGCTTTTGTAGTGTCTTTCTGCTGAACAATATTGACATCAACATCAAAAAAACCTTTGTCGATATAGTGTTTCTTGATGATATTAGTTGTATTGTTCAGAATGTTTTCAGTAACCTGGCTACCAGTTCGCATATTGATTTTTTCAAGCAAATCCTGCTCATCGGAATGGTTAACTCCTTCAATCTTCAGTTTGGC
This sequence comes from Bacteroidales bacterium, assembly GCA_035638655.1. Lineage (GTDB taxonomy): Bacteria > Bacteroidota > Bacteroidia > Bacteroidales > DASQZP01 > DASQZP01. The sequence goes on along the minus strand of DASQZP010000341.1, from coordinate 7,905 downwards.
AAGTCGGGGACGTTCCCTTAGATAAATATCCAGGTATACTTTATTTCCTTCGATTTTTGAGATGGATACTTTTACATCTGAGAATAATCCCTGATCCCAATATTTTTTTATCACCGCAGTAATGTCATCACCGGGGATAGTTATTTTTTGCCCAATAGAGAGTCCGGAAAGATTGACAAGTACACCCTGATCCAGGTATTCTACTCCGGAAATACCGATGCCGGCAATTTCATATTCCTGAGGATTGGCATAATTTACTACCGGCATATTTGAAAAATCCTGCGCATACGTATAAAAGCCTGATAACAGCATCAGGCCGAGAGAAATCCATTTTCTTAAATTCATTTTGAGTTTTTGAAATTTAAAGACATTCATTTTGCATCTGTTCGCTTGTTTTACCAAATCTTCTTTCCCTGCATTGATAATCGACAATGGCTTTGTACAAATTTTCCTTTCTAAAATCGGGCCACAATGTTTCGGTAAAATACAATTCTGCATAGGCGATTTGCCAGAGCAGGAAATTACTGATTCTGTACTCTCCGCTTGTTCTTATAAGTAATTCCGGGTCGGGCATACCTGCAGTAGCGAGTTTCTGGATAAATGTATCGTGGTTTATATCTTCGACTGAAATTTTATGATCATTAATATCTGTTGCAATTTTCCTGACCGCTTCAACTATTTCCCACCGGGCACTGTAGCTTAAGGCCAAAACTAATGATAACCCGGTGTTATTTTGCGTGATCCTGATTGCCTCTTTTAGCTTACGTGCGACACTTTCTGGTAATGACTGCATGTCCCCGATTGTAAGCAGACGAACATTGTTCTTCATCAACGTTTCAGTTTCATTGTTAATAGTGGAAACAAGCAATGACATAAGGGCATCAATTTCCAACTTTGGCCGACGCCAGTTCTCCGTTGAAAATGCATACAGGGTGAGATATTTTATTCCAAGTTCAGCCGCAGCTTCAACTGTTTCCCTAACAGCATTTACCCCATTCTGATGTCCAAATATACGTTTGTTGCCTTTTTGTTTAGCCCATCGGCCATTCCCATCCATTATAATGGCAATATGTGCTGGTAAAATTTTATAATTTATTTTTTCCTTAAAAGACATATTTTTCATTGCTTTTACTGATAAACCGGGCAATTCCCAATGTCATCAAATAATTTGTAACTTATTGAAAAACCGGTGAAATAATACCAGTCATTGTTATGAAAAGCTGATTTGTACTGATCTCCGCCTGGATTTACCAGTCCGTCTACTTTATCAATAAATGTTTTTCTTGGCCCCCATTCGAAACCAAGCGTTACTCTCCTTGAAAAACTTGCTTTTACGCCAAGTGAAAAAGGAAATGTTACATGATTCGGTGCCGTTGTTGAGCTGTTAATCATAAAAGTATAACCCAGACCTGCTGAAATATAGGGACTGAAAATTGTGGCATGTTCCCGGGGCTGGAATTCCAGAAAGTTAAACTCAAACAACAATGCTGTTTCCAGCACATTTGTATTAAAATGTCGGGCTCTCTGTTGTTGAAAAGGACTGGAAGAATCCAGGTCATTCCCTTTCAGGCTACCATAAAATAAATCAGCCCGTAATGCATATCGTTGGTTAATGGCGTAGCGAAACAATCCTCCAAAAGAGGGTGATGCATCGTAAAACTGTTTTGTGGGATTAATATCGCCCAGATAATATGAAGCGCCTCCAAAGAAGCCTATTTCGGCTTTTTTCTGTCCCCATACCTGAACGGTGAATGAGAATATAAATATAATTCCAATAATTTTTTTCATCATTAAACATAACGTCAAAAAAGGAAATTTATTAAAAATTTCTTCTTCTGTTAAAGATCATTGGCCTGCCACGGCGGTCAGTCTTAATTTTATAGACCATTTGCAACACGCTAAAATAATAAACATCATTATTCTTTGACCACACTGAAGCAAAGCCGTCCAGATAATCAGTCGCTGTCCATCTGCCTCCAAGGTCAAGGGCCATCGACCAGTTTTCATCAAAAACATATTTAATTCCAATACCTAAAGGTACTGCAAGCGTTGTTTTCCCGTAACCTGTATATTCCTCAGGAGCGCGATTACTGAGATCACCGCTGAGCACCGGATTAAAGAATACTGCTCCGGCACCTGCAAATGCATATGCACTCAGTCGGGAGTAGTTGTTAATCATTCCACGGCGATTGAATAATGCTGCCGACCGAAACTTTTTTTCCTCAGGTATAAAATAATATTCAACCTGAATCGAAGGTTCGTACAATGGAGAGGAAAAACTTAAATCCCGTTCATAATTGCGGGAACCTGCATCCTGTCCTGTAATGTTGCCGTAAAGAAACGTAAATTTTACGGAGATATTCTGTTCAACCTTATATCGGACTCCGACAATTACAGATGGACGGGTGTTACCAAGTTCAACGTCTTTCAAACCGAAAAGATTTGTTTGATCAGGTGTGCCACCAATATCCCCAAAATAATTGGCAGAACCAACACCAAACATAACCTCATATCGTTTCAGCTTCCAGCGCTGTGCCCTCGACAAACCGGATCCAATAAAAATTAATACTATTGACAGGATTAAATATTTCCTCATGACCTGTACAGGTTTTAAACTACAAAAGTAATAATTTCCTGCAACAATGAAATTACTTTCGTACTAATTCATTTAAACTTTAAATAGTTGCAATTATTGTGGCTTTTAATCACTTATTCAGTGTGTTCGACAATGACTAATATAATGTTAATATACGTAATAAATGAGGTCAGGTTTTTTTCAGTTATTAATACATGAATTAATTGCGTTTATCCAGCCCCCACATAAGCTTATTACGAAGGGTTGTACTAAAACTGTTGTATTCTAGTTTGATCATGTTTATAAAGAAGTCAGCTTGTTTGATGGTAAACTCGATTTCTTTATCTACTTGTATACTTCTTGAATCGAGAGTAATTAAAAAATTTTTATTACGGCCTTCTACTCTTAATTTGATTTCATTCTCACTGGGTACGATCACTGGCCTGACTGTAAGGTTATGTGAAGCGATAGGACTAATGATGAAATTTTTACAATCAGGAGTGGCTATTGGACCACCTACACTTAATGAATAGGCCGTGGATCCCGTCGGAGTTGAGACAATAAGACCATCTGTCCAGTAAGAATTTAGTAAATCTCCATTTAGATAAACATGGACCGAAATCATTGTATTACTCTCCTTCTGCACGGTAACCTCATTTAAAGCACAATTAAAATCTCCAAATAAATTCTGATCCGATTTCAGTTGGATAAGTGATCTTTGCTCCAATGTAAACTGCTTATTAAGAATGGCTTCAAACGCTGTAACTACCTCCTGTCTGGCAATATTGGCTAAAAATCCCAATCTGCCTGTATTAATACCAATGATAGGAATGCCCAGGCTTCGAATATAAGTGATGCTCTCAAGGAAAGTACCATCACCGCCCATACTGATCATTAAATCAATTGATTTGTCTATGTCACTGTATCTATTGAAAGTTTTTATAGTTTTCAGGTCAATATCTGCGTTTTCAAGAATAAAATCATAAAACTTGTTATAGATAATTATTTCGGCCTGTATTTCCCTGAATTTTTCAAATAGTAAGGATAGGTTTTCTTTAAATTCCCCTGAAAAAGTCTTTCCGAATATTGCAATTTTCATTATGCTGTTAATGGGTTAATGGTCCGCGCTTTGGGTGTATGAAGGTTTTTCTTCTCATTACATGCGCTTATAAACTTTGTTTGCTTTTGTTATCAGACATCCAGATATCTCATGAACATCTCAAACCTGTTATTATATAATGATTCCATATCAGTATCTTCCATAAATGATGCCTTTATCGTATAATCATACCGGTTAAAGGTTTGAATAATTGATGATAATTCGTTTCTGTTTATTTTTAAGGTAACTTCGATCCTGGTGGAATCCGGAACGGAAGAAACATACAAACTGAGAATTTTGGCATCATTGCTTTCAACAATCTGGGATATCTCAGTTAAACTGTAATCATTCATATTTAACTCAAGAACAATAATAGCCCCTGGCTGGTTTGCGGCAGTCAGTGTGGTAAAATGCAGGATCAGATCATTTACAGTGATAAGCCCCAGATAATTTTTATGTTCATCGAGAACCGGTACCACTGTCAACTTAAGCCTTGCAGCTATTTCAATTACTTCATAAATATGTTGATTGTCTGTAACATAGGGGCTGAATAGTGATAGTTTATGATTGCCAATAGGTTCATCCGCCATGTTTAGATCATAAATGTCTTTATCAGAGATTAGCCCAAGAAAATCTTTGTTGTTGACGATGGGTAAATGTGATATCCTGAAAATATCCATCCATGAAAGAGCCCGGAGCCCAGTATCCGAGGTTCTTAATGATGGAATTGTGTCCGATATAAGATCTTTTGCCAGCATAATGGAGTACTCTTGGGAAAATACTTGTAATTTTGCATAAAATTAAGAAAAATTAAAATCTCAGCCTGAACAACAGGTTTATAACTTCGGGAAAATATGACCAGACTTAGTGTAAATATAAACAAAATTGCCACTTTACGTAATTCACGCGGTGGAAATATTCCTAATGTAGTGCAGGCCGCCATTAATTGTGAGCGGTATGGTGCCGAGGGCATAACAGTTCATCCCAGACCAGATGAGAGACACATACGATATAAAGATGTCAGGGATCTGAAACCGGTGCTTACTACTGAATTTAATATTGAAGGCAATCCCAATGAAAATTTTATCCGCCTGGTACTGGAAGCAATGCCGGCTCAGGTAACCCTGGTCCCGGATGCTCATGATGCAATAACCTCTAATCAGGGATGGGATACTATTAAACATGAAAGTTTCCTTAAAGAGGTTATTGCCAGGTTCAGGGAAAAAGGTATAAGAGTATCGGTCTTCGTTGATGCTGATCCTGAGAAAGCCGAGCATGCAGCTATTTGCGGTGCCGACAGGGTTGAATTATATACAGAACCCTATGCTACAGGCTATCACCTCAACAGGAAAAAAGCCGTTAAGCCTTTTGTTGAGGCCGGTCAAGCTGCCAAAAACGCGGGTCTTGGACTAAATGCCGGACACGATCTTAATCTGGACAATCTTAATTATTTTATTCAACAGGTCGAACAGGTTGATGAAGTCTCAATTGGTCATGCACTCATTGCCGATGCTCTGTATTATGGACTGGAAAACGCCATACAGATGTATCTCAGGCAGCTTGGTAAATAATTCTGCTATTCATTAATGTGTAAAAAACCAGAAAATCATGCAACTCAATTACAAAAAATATGGTGACGGGCCACCTTTGGTAATTCTTCACGGTTTATATGGATCATCCGATAACTGGCACAGTATTGCCAAAGCACTCTCTGATAAATATACAGTTTATATACCCGATCAGCGTAATCATGGAAAGTCGCCTCACAGTGATAAACATGATTTTGAGGTGATGAAAAATGACTTAAAAGACTTTGCTGATGACTTGCGGCTGGAAAAGTTTTATTTGATGGGACATTCAATGGGAGGAAAAACTGCCATGCTTTTTGCCGCTGATTTTCCGGAAAGAATAGAAGCACTCATAATTGTTGATATTTCACCAAAATCTTACCACGATGAAATTGAATTTTCATCGGAGACTGTTGATCATGCCTCTATCATTGATGCTATGAAGGAATTAGATATAAATGAAGCTGATACAAGAAAGGAAGTTGATAAAGAACTAAGCCAAAAAATTAAATCAACAAGGGTAAGGCAATTTTTGTTAAAAAACCTGGACCGTAATAAAAATGGTGATTTTCACTGGATTTTAAACCTGGAATCATTGGGTAAAAATCTGCCGCTGATCATGGAAGGATTACCAGCAGCAAGATTTAATCATGGAACAGGTATCAGCGCATTCCCTGTTTTGTTTATAAAAGGGGAAAACTCCGGGTATATTCTGGATGAAGATTACACAAAAATCAGACAGTTTTTCCCAAGGGCGCATATTGTAACAATCCCGGGCGCGGGACACTGGCTGCATGCTGAAGAACCTGAATTATTTCTGAAAAATGTGGAGTATTTCCTACGGGATAATTAATAAAATGTTTACTGTTTCATCTACTCAGGTGTAACAGTCTCTATATTTTCCGAAAGCAGCAATTCCTGTCCTTTGTACCGCAGCAACAGCTGGGCAACAGCTATTACATCCTTCTCGCAATAGGTAACAATACGCCTGAGGTTCTTCTCAATATAATATACTTCAGCAACCATGCTGCCGTCAATATCATCTTTTGGCGTTGGAATACCGAAAAGTGCCGTCAATAAGTTTAAAGAGGTGTAATGTTTGTAGTCCCCGAATTTCCATAGTTCAAGTGTGTCAATAAAATTCACTTCCCATGGTTTTTTTCCTGCTGTATCAAAAACAGCAGGCAGGGGCAGACCATTTACCAGCATGCGTCTTGATATATAGGGAAAATCAAATTCTTTTCCGTTATGGGCGCAAAGTTCCAGTGTTTTTTTCCGGGAATAACCGGTTAGCATGGTGGAAAATTCTTCAAGCAAAGCTCTTTCATCATCACCAAAAAAAGATTTTATGCGCAAGTGCATCTTTCCATCATTTTGATAGAGCATACCCACTGAGATGCATATAATTTTTCCGAATTCTGCATAAATCCCTGCTCTTTCCCAGGTGTCTGCAGCAGTCTGATCATCTTTTCTGAAATAGGCAGATTTTTTATCCCATAATGTTTTGAAGGGCTCTTCAACTTCATCAAAAGATGGTTTGACCGGCACTGTTTCAATGTCAAGAAACAGAATATTTTCATTTTTCAGATGATCCAGCATAGGTTTTCAGGTTTAACTGTTAATTTTATTTTCAATAATAGTAGTGAGAATATCAATGGCAACTCTATTGTTGCCTCCCTGGGGGATGATAATATCTGCATATCGCTTGGTAGGTTCAATAAACTGCAGATGCATCGGTTTCACTGTCTTTTCGTAACGTTCGAGTACTTTATTCACTGATCTTCCCCTTTCAATGATATCTCTTGTAATTACACGGCTCAGCCGGTCGTCGGCATCAGCATCAACAAACACTTTTATGTTCATAAGGTTTCTGAGCTTTGCATTAGTCAGCACCAAAATACCTTCAATGATCACCACTTTTTTGGGTTCAACCTTAATAGTCTCTTCTGCCCTGGTACAGGTGAGATAGGAATATATTGGCTGTTGAATGGGATTACCCTTTATAAGCTCCTCAATGTGCCGGATCAACAGGTTGAATTCAACTGAAGCCGGGTGGTCAAAATTCATTTCCTGGCGTTCTTCCATCGGAAGATGGCTGTTATCTTTATAATATGAATCCTGAGGAAGCATAGCTACTTCATCCGGCGGCAGTTCCTGCATGATTTTTTTAACCACTGTTGTCTTTCCGGATCCGGTACCACCGGCAATCCCTACAATAAGCATGACAATTAACTTTATTATGGACAGTTTTTTGATATCTTTGCAAAGAAAAAATATTAAGCGCAAGTTAACAACTAAAAAGCAAAGAATATCATGGTTAAACATGTTGTAATGTTCAAGCTTAAAGATTTCTCCACAGAGAATGAAAAAGAACAAAAGTTGGATCAGCTTTATGAAATGTTGGCCAGGCTTAAGGACAAGGTCCCTCAGATAAAAGAGTATGAGGTTGGTAAAAACATGAGTTCAAGTGCCTCTTCCTTCGATCTGGTTCTTGTTGCCGGTTTTGAGAGTGAAGAGGATCTGGAAGTATACCGCCGGCATCCCGAACATGTTAAAGTGCTCGACTTTATAGGAAAAGTAAAGGATATGCTTGCAGTAGTTGATTATACAGTTTAAATTAAGGCCGGAAAATACTCACCACATTAATAGTTTAATAATTTAAA
>DASQZP010000340.1:0-3008 GCA_035638655.1 Bacteroidales bacterium | reverse complement strand
CTCTGTCCATAATACAATAAATATTAATATTGCAAATTATGGCAAAAAAGAATAAAGAAAGAACTATCAAATAAATTGAATAGACTGTATAATTCTCAAATAAACGAAAAACATAATCCCGGAGCGCGAAGCCTACTTCGGTGTTACTCGCTCGCACAAGCCCGTCTTCGGTCTTCCGTCTTCTGACCCCCACTGGCGCAAGTATCTGCTTGTGCCCGCTATGAAATAAATAAACAACTGATTGGTAATTAGTAAATGGTGATTAGTAAATGGTAATCAGTAATTGGTAATTGGTGATTAATAATTGGTAATCAACCAGTCACCAATAACCAATAACCAATAACCAGATGCCGGAACCCCGCCCGCTGCCCCTTTATCCCCTAAAGGGGACCAGCCGCACAGTCAACAGTAACCAATAAAAATCCGGAGCTGCTCAACGACTAAACGACTAAACAAATAAACATAATTTTGAAACCGGGAGCCCACTTCGGACTTCAGACTTCCGACTTCGGACTAAGCTTCGGACATATCAACTAAACGCCTCAACAACTAAACAAATAATCATAATTCTGAAACCGACAACCCACTAAAGAATCTTACAACAAATAATCTGAATTTTTTTATTTATCTTTATAAGACTGTACGACAATAACAACCACAAACCCAATGACTGAAAAAGAAGTATATATTATGAAACAGATTGGTTTAAGGATTCAGCATAAAGATCCTGAAGCCAGCATTATACTTTTTGGGTCTCATGCAAGAGGACAGGCAGGTGATGAATCAGACTGGGACATATTAATCCTGATTAACGGACCGAAAACAGACCGGTCTGTCGAGGATAAATATCGAGACGAAATGTTTCAACTGGAACTCGAGTTGGGTGAACCTATTTCAACTTTAATCTATTCAAAGATGGATTGGGAAACAAAATATACTTCCACTCCTTTATATCAGAACATTAAAAAAGAAGGTCTGAAAATAGCATGACCGGATCATACGAAGATTATATACAATACCGGATTGACAGGTCTGCTGAAATATTTCAGGATGCTGAATTACTGGCCGAAAATAAAAGATGGCGATCATGTGTGAATAGATTATATTATTCATGTTTCCATCTTGTTAATGCACTGCTCTTTCAAGATGATATAATGACAAAAACCCATGAAGGATTAAAAACAAAATTTCTCCAGCATTACATCAAAACGAACAAAATTGATATCGGATATGGAAAACTTTATGCCAGGTTAATTGACTGGAGGCAGGAAAGTGATTATGCTGCATACGTTTCTTTTAGTGACAGGGATGTTTTGCCGCTATTGGAAAAAGTTGAAGAATTCAATACTATTCTAATCAAAATGATCACATCCCGGAAATAAGATAATGTATCCTTCACCCCTAAATAAATAGAGTCTGTCAATAAAGTTAAGTGTCTGGATCAAAATGTTCGTGGACAAATAAATAATTTGCGAAAATAGCGAAATACATCATCAAACAACAATAAAGTTTAACATTTATGTTAATTTTTAACAACTTTATAGTTGCATAAATTAAAAATACATGTTATCTTTACGACGATGTAATTAAAACATGACATCAAAACAACACGTTGAAACATACTTAAAGGAACTAAAGGTGAAAATGGAAATTTTCGGCATATTGTTTCTTGATGATCGCGGCAAAAACCAACAAACACTTCACGATTTGGAAATTTCACCTGCCAAACGCAAAGAAATCATAAATTCATTAAAAGCCGAAGATTATTCACAGGGCCCTTTAGACGAAAAAATGCGTGGCATATTGCCCTTATGGGTATTCGGCAAACAGATAAGAAAAAAAGAAGTGTACATTAAAGTTAGTTTGGGACATGAAAATAATCAGGCAGTTTGTATTTCTTTTCATATTGCCGAACACCCAATGATTTACCCATTAAAAAAATAAACAAAACACACATGAAAAGTCCATTTTCAGGTAAAGAAATGAGCATTGTAAGAGAATGGAGAACCATGACTTTTCGCAAAGACGAATTCAGGGTGTTATTTCATGCGTACAAATGCGAAGATACAGGCGAACAATTCGAGGACGAAGCTTTTGCCCAATTGAATTACAATCAACTGGTCAATCAGTACAGGGTAAAATACAGCATCCCCTTTCCCGGACAAATTATTTCCATTCGTGAAAAATATAGTCTTTCGGCAGCAAAGATGTCCGGGATACTGGGTTTTGGCACCAACAGTTACCGGCAATACGAAGCAGGTGAAGTGCCCAACCAGTCAAATGCCAAACTCATCCGGTTAGCTGACGACCCGCATGAGTTTAGAAAACTGCTGAACTACTGCAATACACTTGACCCGAAGTTTAGAGAAAAAGTACACAGGACGATTGACAACTTGCTGGAAGAAGAAAAGAAGTATAAATTTGAAAAGCAACTGGAGAATTACTTCTTTGGCGCCTGCCTTCCCAATAATCTGACAGGATTTAAAACACCTGATTTGAGGAAGTTTGCTGAAATGGTTGTGTTTTTTACCGAAAAGCTTGCTCCCTGGAAAACCAAGATGAATAAACTGCTGTTCTACGCAGATTTTATGATGCATAAACAAACAGGATTTTCAATGAGCGGTGTACAGTATCGGGCGATTTCCATGGGGCCTGTGCCCAATAATTTCAATAGTATTTTTGAATATCTGGCCAATAAAGACGAACTGGATATTTATTATGTCACTTTTACCGATGGTGGTACCGGTGAGCAGTTTAAACCAAATCCGGAAAAGACTTTTAATAAGGATTTATTCAACGAAACCGAATTACAATTATTAGAAACGGTTGCAGAAAGATTCAAAAACACCACAACCAGTGAAATAATTGAGATCAGTCACAAAGAAAAAGCCTGGATTGAAAATAATGCAGAAAGAAAGCTGATTGATTATACTTATAGTTTTGAATTAAATTAAATTACCTTCTCTTCTCATTCGTGTAATTATTGTACACCGAAGGCTGAGGTGTTA
>DASQZP010000339.1:0-3012 GCA_035638655.1 Bacteroidales bacterium | reverse complement strand
TTTTCAGTAAAAACGGGGCTACCGCCTAAAGGTTTCACCCCGATGTTGTAAGTTTGTTTTGCGTAAAAACTTCAACATGGGTAAAGATACAACAAAGAATTTAGTCGGTCAGCCGATTTTCAAACAAGTGATAAAGATGTTGCCAAAAGAGCAGTTCGACCTTTTAGTGAAGCAATATGGTAGCGACCGTTATTACAAGTCGTTCTTTTCATGGGAGCAATTGGTGGTAATGCTCTTCGGGATATTTTCCCGGTGCGATTCAATGGGTGAAGTGTGTGATGGGATGCGTGCTCTGGCAGGAAAACTTAATTATCTTGGAATGGACAGTGCACCGTCTAAAAGTACAGCAGGGGATGCTTTACGCGACCGCGACAACGAAACTTTCAAGCAGTATTATTTCGCTTTGATAAAATATTTTGAACCGCTTTTGTCGGTCAGCCGAAAAGAAAAAATAAGTTTTGAGAAGTTTTATGCCTTCGATTCAACTACCATAACGCTGTTTTCGGACGTAATGAAAGGTGTTGGCCGTAACCCGAAAGGAGATGGCAAGAAAAAAGGAGGCTTGAAGGTTCACATGCTGACTGATGTACATGCAGACACGGCAGTATTTGCCAAAATTAGCGAGGCAAAAATGCACGATAAGAAGTTTTTACAGCATTTAAATCCGTCAAAAGGCAGCATGTTGGTCTTTGATAAAGCATATAACTATTACAGGCAGTTTGCAGATTGGACAGAGGAGGGGGTCTATTTTGTCTGCCGGTTGAAAGATAATGCGAAGGCCGAAGTCCAGGAAGTATTTTTTGAAAAACTGCTTGAAAAGAATGAATATGGTGTGTTCCGGATTGAACACATTCACCTGAAATATAAAAAAGAGAAACAGGAAAAAACACTTTGCCTGCGATTGGTTTATTATCGGGACGAGAAGGGGCGAAAATATAAATTCATCACTAATAATTGGGATATAACGGCGGAAGAAGTTGCCTTGATTTACAAATATCGATGGACAATAGAAACGGCTTTCAAAAAAATAAAACAGAATTTCCAGTTACATTTTTTCTATTCAGACACGGAGAATGGCATAAAAACACAGATTTGGTGTACGCTCATAGCCCACTTGTTACTTAATGTAATAAGGGTATTATCGAAAAGCAAGAAAGCATTTTCAACCGTAGCAGCATTAATACGGATACACCTGATAAGCCATTTAGACCTGATGTGGGTAGTAACCGAAGGTAGACGCGCGTACACCAAGCGTAGGATAAGCCGAAACAAGAGTCCTGCAATCGTACAAATATCCCTTTTTTGATGGGGGTAGGATTCTTGAAAGCAGAAAATTAGTTTATAAGAAATTGAAAATGAGAGATATTAAAATATAACCGACAAATATTGAGTTTTTGTCGGTTGATAGTGATTAATTATATCTCCTTTGGATAAAATCCCATTTTTTAATTGAGTCATCTCATTAATGTTGAGTCATCATTTGCTGAAATAGTTACTTTTTCTTCCTCTGGCAGAAGACTGAATAATTCTCTGACAATTTCTTCAATTTTTGTTTTAGAAGGATTGTTAGAAATTATTTGCTTTGCCTCATCTATTAATCTTCTGGCATTTGCGGGATCTTTCCATTCATGAGTTGCAAATTTAGAATCGAAATTTTTAATATAGTTTATCCAAAACCCAATGTCATCGCGGACAAGCGAGAAGTTAAAAGAACGAATCTCTTCCATTAAATCCTTTGCTATTTTTACACTCATCTGCTTAAAAATAATATTAGCCTGGATTTCGAATTGTTCAGCCTGATTTATTGCTTTATTATTGCCATACCGTTGACAATTATTTTTCATTCTATCAAGCAACCAATGTAATTCATCTTCAACTTTTGGCCATTCATTGCCTTCACTAATTTTGGCTATCATTTTTAAAGCTTCCCTCAATCGCTCCATCACCTGTGTTTTGGTATTATAATCTCCTTTACCGTTTTCGAGTAAAAACTCAATTTCAGCCAATTCAAACTCAATTTTTTTCAATTCAGCAGAATCAGTTAAAAAATCTTCGGCAGAAAGGATTGCTAAAGATTCTTTAGCCCGAATTATCTCTAACTTTAATGTGTCGGCGTTATATTCAATTTGTCTTTGTTCAGGAACATTCAATTCAATGGTCTCATCAAGATAGGGAAAAAATGCTGAAAATTTAATCCTTCTTGATGTATCAACCTCTAAAGCAACTTCAACATCGCTGTTTGCAGGTAGAAACTGAGGTAAATTTTCACCAGTTATGGTGATAAGATTAATGAGTTCGTTCAAAATTTTGCTTGTTCCATCTTCTTTATAGCCACATTCATAAATTTCAATTTTAAGCTGATCGTTGAGATTTCCCGGACGTATATCTTTTTGAGTTTTGAATATTCCTTTTCCCATTGCTGGTAATGAAGCATTTTTTTCCAACCCTTTTAATGTATAAACCCCAATTTTACCAACTGAAGGATCAAATAAATCAATACCAATGTTATATGGTAATGTAGCATTCGCAACTTTTATTCCTTGAATAATTGTAATTTCTGATGGTTCACAAAGTAAATTATTTCCTTTTTCATCAAATAAGGCAATTGAAAAACCATTTGATTTGTTGGTATTTAGGAGCAATGAGAATATTTCAGCATCTCCAAGAATTTCAATTCTACCAGATGACCAAGCCTTATCACTACGTGTTATTTCAGCAAATAATTTATTAGGTAATACCTTGGATGTTAATTTTCGATCAATTCGCAATCCCAATTTTTCTTCTGTTTCAACAGTAGTTTCGGGATACTTAAGTGTTAGCTGGACTTTATTAGTATTGCGTTTTTGTTGAATAATAGGAATATCTTTTGTTGAAGCAAACAATGCAGCACCTTTTGCTACTGCTGTCATTGGGTCAATTGAAGTTTCGACTTTTGAGCATATTTGCTCCTTTAACATTCGCCTTAATGTTTGAGAAAAAGTTGGCCCGCCCACCAATAAAATTGTCTCCAAT
>DASQZP010000338.1:0-2951 GCA_035638655.1 Bacteroidales bacterium | reverse complement strand
CAGGAATATCCGGGTTAATCAGGGAGAAGTTATAGGATTTAGCGGAGCCTCCGGCATTGGTCCCCCACACCTGCATTTTGAGCTTCGTACTCCCTCCGAAAAACCCTACAACCCGCTTCTTACGAATTTGCATGTGCGCGATACTATTCCCCCGCAAATCAAAGGAATTTCTGTGGAGCCTTTATCAGCAGCTTCCACCATAGAAGGGAAAAATGCTATTTATACAAAAAGAGCCTGGCGTAAAAACGATCATTATGAACTGGGTACCGTCCGGGCTTCCGGAAAAATCGGGCTAGGCGTCAATGTTTTTGATCAATCAAACAAAGTGCATAATGCTTACGCAGTTTATGAGCTACAGCTTACGATAGACGGGCAAGATTTATTTAAATCCCGCATCGATAGCTTTTCGTATGATGAAACCCATCAGATGTTTATCGATCGGGTATATCCCATCCTCAAGAATTCCAAGCAGGGCTATCAGCGTTTATTTATAGCAGATGGAAATTCCCTGCCCTTTTATCAGCGGGACGGAAAAGATGGAAAACTCAACTTGGCAACCGGCACTCATCAGGTACGGATCCGGGCTACTGATTATTTTGGAAATAGCACTACGACTCACCTTACCTTAAACATTACTGATCCACAAATTACGCATACATTACCTCCTGAATCCGTTGATAAAGAAAACGGAGAGAGGGGTAACGCGGAAGCCCCTCATTGGTTTCACAACTGGATAACCTTTGAAGATTCCCAAATCAAACACATCACGGTAGCTACGACCGACTCTACCAATTTTTATAAACATAAGAATGGCTACGCTCTCAACTTAGAATCCTCGGACAACCAGTATATAAAGATTCCATCAACAGGCCCAATGCAACTTCACCGTATTATACCGGGCAACCGAGGTTATCTTTCATCTGCAGACGGACAAGGGTTTGCCGTTTTCCCGGAGCACACGTTTTATGATACGCTCTCAGTCGGGATGTCGATTCAAAAATCACGCAATGACTCGATGCGAGTGCATATTCTGCCGGAAACATTTCCCATCAATGAGCAATTTAGCTTTTACATTTCGCGCGATTCTTCGCTCACGGATATCCAAAAATTAGCTTGGTATAAACTGGACCGGGAAGACCATGAATGGGAGTTGATCCCCACCAACTTTACCAAAGAATACCTGATTGGCCATCCTGAAACGTTGGGAACATTTTCGATTCTGCGAGATACCGTGGCTCCGGAACTCCGTCGTCCTCGTCTTCGCCGACGCCCGGATGGACAATGGCTGGTTATGGTGGATGTCAAGGATAACTTGTCTGGCCTGGATTATCCCAGAACCAAAATATGGGTAAACAATAAACGCGGCATTGCCGAATTTGAGCCGGAGGACGATCGAATCGTCTATTATCACCCTGGTTTTAACCCCTCTTCCTCCTCAAGCCTCACAGTAACTGTGGAGGCCTTTGACTACATGGGTAACAAAAAGAGCCGTACTTTTTATCTGAATCTCAATAAAAGGAACGGTACCGCTAAAAAATAAAAAAGGAGAAACCGCCTTCCGGCCATTTCTCCTCCTGTGATAAAAAATTAAACCTTTCTTTAAACTAGATGTAGGCGGTACAACCGATCTCCACCTTACAGTTTTTGGGGAGGGTTTTCACGGCCACCGTTTCACGGGCCGGTGGTTCATCATCGAAATAACTGCCATATATTTCGTTAACGACCCCAAAATTACCCATATCATCGAGGTAGATACCGCACTTAATTACCTTATCGAAGCCGGAGCCGGCCTCTTCGAGCACTGCTTTCAGGTTTTTCATCACCTGCTTGGCCTGCGATTCCACATCTTCTTCAACAAACTCCATGGTTTCAGGATCCAGCCCGATCTGCCCGGAGCAGTAAACAATATCATTATGTACTACTGCCTGACTATATGGACCAATGGCTTCGGGTGCATCAGTGGTGTGAATAATTTTCTTCATAATCGCTAATGGTTTGTCTATTGCGTTTCTGTTGAATATCGGTCAAAAATTCATTCGCAAAGTAGGCAAATTTTTGGGGATGCTCCATCATAGGTGCATGTCCGCAGCGGTCGATCCAACGAAGCCGAACATTAGGCAACAACTGCTCAAATTTATGGGCTACCGAAGGTGGAGTGATCGTATCATTTTTGCCCCAGACCAACAAAATCTCCTGCTTGATTTCAGATAAACGCCCTTTCATGCAATACTCATGCGTTTCTCGGGCCAAATGCAGCATCTTGGCCAGCTTGGATTTATCAGTAACTACCTTCATTACATCATCCATCATTTCATCGCTGGTCAGATCCTGATAAAATATTTCGGCCGCCTGCTCGCGAACATACTCCCGGTCATTTCTTCGCGGAAATCCGGACCCGAAATCCTTTTCCTGTATACCCGAACTGCCTGTCAAGATACATGCCGAAACTTTGGGCGGGTATCGCAGCATATAATCCAGTGCAATATGTCCGCCAAGGGAATTCCCAAGTAATACCGGTGAGGTTATTTGCAGATCTTCGCAGAACGTATACAGCCAATCGGAAAGAGATCCAATAGAAAGTTGCTCCGAATCAAAGGCAAATATGGGCAAATTCGGAACAAAGATTGTAGAGGCCTCTATATAATCTATGATCGCTTCGAAATTACTTAATCCACCGAACATACCGTGCAGGCAAACAAGCGTTGGGGCCTGAGGATTCTCCTTTGAAATTTTTAAATACTCAAAGTTGTTATACCTGTGTTTATCAAACCGCGTACTTGCAAACATTGTGTATATTAAAAGTTCAAAGGTTTCTTTGGCTAGAGATCCAATATAATAATTTTTAAGCGATTATATTGCAGAAAGGGCTTTATATAGTTACTTTCTGATTCACAGAAACGGTTATTTTAACACTGAATTTTACAGGAATCACAAAACCATGTTGATAAAAA
>DASQZP010000337.1:0-10244 GCA_035638655.1 Bacteroidales bacterium | reverse complement strand
ATGGAAGGGCCATCGCTCAAAGGATAAAAGGTACTCCGGGGATAACAGGCTGATCGCTCCCAAGAGCTCATATCGACGGAGCGGTTTGGCACCTCGATGTCGGCTCGTCACATCCTGGGGCTGGAGAAGGTCCCAAGGGTTCGGCTGTTCGCCGATTAAAGTGGCACGCGAGCTGGGTTCAGAACGTCGTGAGACAGTTCGGTCCCTATCTGTTGTGGGCGTTGGAAATTTGAGAGGACCTGCCTCTAGTACGAGAGGACCGAGGCGGACAGACCTCTGGTGTACCTGTTGTGGCGCCAGCCGCACTGCAGGGTAGCTACGTCTGGCAGAGATAAGCACTGAAAGCATCTAAGTGCGAAGCTCCCCTCAAGATGAGATTTCCTTTAAGGGTCGTCAAAGACGATGACGTTGATAGGCTGTAAGTGTAAAGGCAGTAATGTCAAAGCTGAGCAGTACTAATTACCCGTAAGCTTTCACTGTACAATTTAATATTTTCTGAATTCTTCAATACGTCATAATATTATTACAGGCAAAAGCTGATGATCCGATGGCTATCGGATGCGCTCAGTATTGCGCCTAACGACTTTAGGTGACTATAGCAATGGGGAACCACCTCTTACCATTCCGAACAGAGTAGTTAAGCCCATTAGCGCCGATGGTACTGCGATTTAGTGGGAGAGTAGGTCGTCGCCGACTTTTTAAAATCCCGGTTGTGTTTACATAGCCGGGATTTTTTTATATTTGCCAGATATGAAAACCCACTTGGTCATATTCAGCGTACTGTTACTATGCGTGGCGTCAACCCTTCACGGCCAGCAGCTTAAAGGTAATATTAATAAGAAGACAGACAGCCTGGTTGCAACGGATACCACCCGAACAGACAAGGTACGTGCCTGGGAACTGACGGGAGATTACTCCAGGCAGCAGCGGGTGAAGATCGATACCCTGCTGGAGCTGTTTAACCAGTATAACCCGGTGTATCAAAACGGCGTTACCGCCACCTTCCTTGGTAACATAGGCCTGCCGGCCGAGAGTAACACCTATTTCCTCAGGAGTGAGCCGCATGATTTTGTAGCCCTTGACTATCTATCTCCTTACCTGGCCCATTATTCCACTACCATGTATTATAACACGCTGAGCCCTTATACAGACCTTAACTATACCAAGGCCGGGGGATCAAGGAGGGAAGAACAGACCATCAGTGTGCTGCATACGCAGAATATCACCCCTTATTTTAACGCGGGACTGGCGTACAGGCGCATCAGCTCGGTAGGGCAGTACCAGCGGCAGAACACCCGCAACAGTGCTTTTACACTTTTTTCCAGCTATGAGAGAGCCGTGTACTCGGCGCACCTGAGCGTGAATATCAACAGCGTGACCCTGGAGGAGAACGGGGGCGTGCAGGCCGACAGCGTGGTAGGATCAGGGAGCATCGCCCCGGAGACCATCCCGGTAAGACTCTCCTCGGCAGGAAGCGTGACAAAGAACCAGAATTTTTTGTTTGTACAATCGTTCAACCCTTTTTTGCTGTTGGGTCACGATACGATAGTTCAGCAGGATAGCAGCACCGGGAGGCACAGCCGGTTGCTGGGCGAGCTGACGCACGTGTTGAGCTTCGACCGCTCGTTCCGCCTGTACAACGACGAGCAAACCGACTCCTCTTTTTACCCGCATTACTACCTGAACGCCGGTCCAACAGCCGACTCGGTATACTACCGCCGTTGGCACAACAGCCTGCGGGTGGAGATCAAAAACACCCCTGGAGGTAAGTTTAACTTCAACGGCTGGGCAGGCATCTCGGCCGATGCTTATAAGTACTCCTTTGCCGCCCCGAATGACACGGTACAGGTTTTTGCCGGTGGCGATACAGTGTACCGGGGCAACCGGCAGGCCCCGGTGCTGAGCGACTGGTACGTGAGCGGTGGGCTGTACAACCGTATCGGGGATGTGCTGCAATGGAATGCCCGGGGACGACTTTACCTGGCAGGTTATAATGCCGGGAGCCTGTCGGTGACGGGCCAGGTGGAGAATAAGATCCGTATCGCGGGCAGCCCGACGCATATCGTGCTTGAAGGAGGCTTTACCACCCGTGAGCCGCGTTACCTGAACACGCATTATTACAGCAACCACTACGCGTGGGACAACCGCGGGAGTTTTAAGAAACAGATAGAGACCCGTGCCGGGGGCTATATCGAACGCCCGAAAGGTAAATGGAAGATAGGGGCTGATTACCGTCTGTATGGCAATTATGTGTATTATGATACCCACAGTGAGCCACAGCAGGCCTCGGGAGGCATCACGGTACTGGCCCTGTATGCTCAGAAGAGCCTCAGGGTGGGACCGGTACACACGCTCAACCGGGTGGTGTACCAGAAGGTGAACCGCGGGAGCGTGCTTAACCTGCCACTGGTGAGCCTGTTCCATACCCTGTACTACGAACATTACCTGGTCAAAGATGTGCTGAACATGCAGGTGGGCTACCAGGTACGCTACAACACCGCCTACCATGCCGATGCCTACAATCCGGCCCTGGGCGTGTTCTATAACCAGCAGGACAAATCCCTGGGCAACTACCCGTATGTCAATGCCTATATCAACCTGAAGCTCAAACGCACCATGCTGTCGTTCCAGTACACCCACGTCAACCAGGGATGGCCTGATAACGAGTACTTTACCGCTCTTCACTACCCCATGTCACCCCGTTTGTTTACTTTCGCCATCAACTGGACGTTTTATAACTAGTGTCTGTCCATAATGTCCGATAACCGCGTTATTGCAAAAATTTTAATACCTCATATACATTAGTATACTGCGGATTAAAATTTTTGCACACCTTGAACATTTTGATCCAGACACTTGACTATATTGACAGACTCTGCTTATTCTTCCTTATTCATGATATGTATTTGCCATATTTTAAAATTTAATATCAGGGCTACGCCCCTTATTTTATTTATGTATGTCCAAATCTACGAAGATTGCAGGGCTAACGCCCCTTTTTTACATAATTCATATTTTACCACTACGAAGATTACGGGGCTAACGCCCCTTTTGTAATATAATCGATTATTTAGCACTATGAAAATGGCGGGTTAACGCCCTTTTTTAAACTCTGTTTGGATATTGCGATAATTACGGGGTCTATGCCCCTTTTTTTAATTGATTTCCGGATAAACTCATTTTAATTAGTATAATCAAGAAAACTAATTATTTAAAAAATAGTCCGGGAAGATTTAAATGTCTGTAATTGCAAAAATGTTTGCTGGAAAATGGTTGTATATTTTGTCTGAGATTTTCTCTGTAATTACAGGTAGCTGAATACCAGCAAGACGCTTTATATATGAAATCAGCAAATCATTTTTTTAGGAGAAAGTTTAATAAGGTAAGAAAAATGGGATCAGATTCAATAAAAAGAGCGAAGAAAATAGAAAAACGTAGTGAAAACGTGTAAACTGAAGTAGTAATAAAATTCATATTGTTAAAATATTGTTTAATTTAGATCAAATATTTTGATGAAAAAACATTGCCTTTTGCATTAAACATCAAAAAATATGTTCTGATACGGTTTCTGGTGAAACCGGGGAAGGACAGATATGCTGACTGAAACTACTAATTGATGGAAAGACTCGAAAAGAAAATATTGCTGGATTTTAAATACGGGAATAGCCAGGCTTTTGAATATCTTTTTAAGAGTTATTATAAACCTCTTTGTAATTATGCATTTCAAATTCTTAAAAATCAAGTGCAGGCAGAAGAGGTTGTAGAGGAATTATTTATAAGGTTATGGGAAAACAGGTCCAGGACTGATATTCAGCAATCGTTTAAAGCATATTTATACCGGAGTACATATAACGGTTGTTTGAATTATTTAAGAAAGCATCAGAATGAGCTGAAATACCGCGATTTATTTAAGCATCACTTAAGTTTAGATAATTCAACCAATGGTTCCCATGATTCATATCCACTTTCGTCTCTTATAGAAAAGGAACTGGAAAATGAGATGAAAGAGATTATTGAGTCCTTACCAGATCAATGCCGGACAATTTTCAAGATGAGCCGTTTTGATGCAAAATCCCATGAAGAGATTGCTGGTGAAATGGATGTTACGGTTAATACAGTTAAGACCCAAATTATGCGTGCACTGAACAAGATAAAAGAAAAATTCAATTTTTCCAGGGACTAAAAACGTACTATATCAGTTACATATAAATTTTATTTAATTTTTTTTCTCACAACTTGTCATCCTTGTTGGCTAGTTATGTGTCATAAAAACAGAATCACATAGAATGAAAGAGAAGATATCAGAAACTGATGAATTACTGCTTGCCTGTATACAGGATAGAGCAACTGATGAGGAATATCAGGAGGCATGGGCCTGGATACAGGCTGATGAAAGTAATTATACCTATTACATCAGTTTTAGAGATGCCTGGATTGCTACAGGATTAGCTGATACGGATAAAAAATTTAATACTTCAGAATCCTGGAAGAAGATCAAAAGCCGTACAATTAAAAAAGGGAGCTTGTTTATATCTCCTTCTTTTTGGCGAAATGCAGCTGTTTTATTCGCCGCAGTTTTTATGGGAGCACTTGGTTATTATTACATAAACAAGGCCCATATTAATAATATGATGCATCAGGAAGTTTGTATTGAAGCTCCATTGGGTGCCCGGTCCTATGTTGTACTGGCAGACAGCAGTAAGGTATGGCTGAATGCAGGCAGTAAACTTAGGTATGCGGCAGATTATGGTATTACGAACCGCGATTTGTACCTGGAAGGAGAGGCTTATTTTGAAGTTCATCATGACAAGACCAAACCGTTCAGGGTACATGCCGCAGATCTGGTTATCAAAGCACTGGGGACAGTTTTTAATGTGAAAGCCTATCCTGATGAAGAAGTGATCCAGACTACCCTTGTTAAGGGTAGTGTCAGTCTTGAAAGTGCTGATATTGACGGGAGAGCGAATCATGTGGTTTTGGAACCCAAACAGATAGCTTCTTATGTTAAGCGTGATGCCAGTATTAATATTACCAAATTAATGTCGAAAAAAGCAGAAATCCGGCCTGCTCCCACTAAAGTTAAGATTTATCAGGAGAAAAAACTGGCGGTGGAAAGTGACGTGAATCCACAGATTTATACAAGCTGGAAAGATAATCGCTGGATATTCCAGGGCGAAAATATGGAGGACCTGGCAATCAGGCTGGAGAGGATGTATGATGTTAAGATTATATTTAAAGACCCTTCTTTGAAAAACTATCACCTTTCAGGAACCTTTGAGAAAGAGACCCTGGATCAGGTGCTGGATGCAATAAAAATGACCATACCATTGGATTACAAGATTATTCATAATACTGTAGAGTTGAAAATTGACCCGAAACTCAAAGAAAAGTATGAAAAAATATTAAAACCACAAAAATAAAATGAGTAACTAATTGAAACCTAAGTCTAACTAAAACTAAAAAATCATGAAAACTTAACACATTCCAACTTCAAAAACAAAAGGGCATACCAGCCTTTCTGAATTAATCAAGTTATTAGTAAAAAAAACGATGAGAGAGTCATTGCGGAGTGAACTCCCCCATCGAAATGTTAAACGATTAATCCTTGTAAAGCTATGAAAAAAAATCAACAATCCGGAAGGTTTATGCCATTTCGGATAACGACTAAAATCCTACTAACCATGAAGCTAACCTTCTTATTATTCTTTGTAACTATGCTAAGTGCAAGTGCAGGGAGCCTTTATTCACAAAAGGCTACTTTTGATCTTGCCATGAGCAATTCTACGGTAAAAGAGGTTATCAGCACCATTGAAAAACAAAGTAAGTTTCGGTTTTTGTACAACGATGACTTTGCTGATTTGAATAAACGGGTAAATGTACAGACACAGGGCAAACACATTGATGAAGTGCTGGCCATGTTATTTACCGATGCCAACCTCACTTACCGGATACTGGACAACAACCTGATAGTAATAACACCTTCAGAGTATATCCTCCGTCAGGTGAAAGTTACCGGGACAGTTACCGATGCAACAACCGGGGAACCGTTGCCTGGTGTAAATATTGTTGAAGACGGTACTACAAATGGAGTTTCCACTGATCTGGATGGTAATTATTCGATTAATGTTAAGGATGAAAATGCATCACTTATTTTCTCATTTGTTGGATATGTTTCCCAGACCATTCAGGTTTCCGGCCAAAATGTGCTTAATGTTCAATTGTCTCCGGATGTTGAAAGTCTGGACGAGGTTGTTGTCGTGGGATATGGCACACAACGAAAGAGTTTGGTAACCGGGGCTATATCCAGTGTTACTTCCGAGGATATTCAGAACACATCCTCTACCCGAGCTGATGAAGCGATACAGGGGAAAACAGCGGGTGTTATGGTGCTGCCTACATCGGGTTCACCTGGTGCCGCCACTAAAATCAGGATCAGGGGTACCAATTCTAACGGTAATTCCAATCCTCTTTTTATTGTTGATGGAATGAAAACCGGTGATATAAACAATATTGCCCCAGGTGACATTGAATCAATTGAAGTATTGAAAGATGCTGCTTCTGCTGCTATTTATGGTACTGAAGGTTCAAATGGTGTAGTTATTATTACCACCAAAATGGGTAAAGCCGGTCAGTTTAAAGTAAATTATGACTTCCAGTATGGCATTCAGAGTTTGAAAACTAAAATGGAGGTTATGGATGCCAACCAGTATACTGAGTGGATGAATGAAGCCGGTGCTACCGTAAGTAACACTTACAATGCCAATACAGACTGGATGAGCGAGGTATTTCAGAATGCACCCATGCAGAAACACAGACTGAGTTTTTCAGGAGGTAACGATAAAACCACTTATATGATTTCTGGTTCGTATCTGACCCAGGATGGTATTGTTGGAGGAAGCAAAGCCAATTATAACCGGTATACCGGCAGGATTAATGTTAAGAGCAATTTGAAGAAATGGCTTGAAGTTGGTACCAATTTGAGTTACATGCATCAGAAAAGAAACAATATTGGTGAAGATGATGAATACAGAAGTCTTGTAAATAATACTTTGCTTATTGATCCGCTTACACCGGTAACTTATGACGGAACTCCCCAGAATGTTCAGGATCTGCTGGATCAGGGAAAGGTAATTATTAAAAATGATGCAGGGAAATATTTCGCACTAACTGAAAATGTTACGGGTGAAACAGCAAATCCCCTGGCTGTCCTTAAAACCTATCATAATTATACTGATCAGGATAAGTTAATGGGTACAGTTTACGGTAAAATTTCTCCCTTTGAAGGATTGTCATTTACTTCCAGAATTGGACTGGATCTCACTTACCAGACCAATCATTTCTGGACACCTGAATACTATTTTTCACCGGAAAGATCGAATCCATTAACCTCTATTGATGACAGGATAAATAAATGGAATACCTGGTTATGGGAAAATTTTGCTACCTATACGAAAGCTTTTGGAGCCCATGATTTTACTATTCTCGCCGGATATTCGGCACAACAGGATGAGGCCCCTTATTATTCATTGCATTCAGGTCCCATGGTTGCTGAAGGTGATCAATATGCACATACAGGTTATGCTACCTCAAGTTCGCTTGACCAGGTGACCGGTACTTATGATAAAAGTACCATGGCCTCATTTTTCGGTCGTTTGTCCTACAATTATGCTGAGAAATATTTGCTGGAAGGTTCAATACGACGTGATGGAGCCAGTGTTTTTCCGACAAATAACAAATATGCTTTGTTCCCTGCAATATCAGCTGGCTGGGTGGTTTCTAAGGAAGATTTTTTCAATACAGCACTTCTGAATAACCTGAAACTAAGGGCCAGTTGGGGAGCAAACGGAAGTAAAGCAAATCTGCCCGGAAATGAAGACAGAAAATTTTGGGTGTTTTCTCAATATGGCTTCCCTATCAGGTATCCTGATGGTACCGATAGTTATCAGTCAGGTGCCAGGATTGAAAAACTGCCAAACCCTGATCTTGTATGGGAACGCACTGAAATGACTGATATAGGTGTTGATCTTGGATTTTTCAATAACAGACTAACCTTTTCTGCAGATTATTATAATAAATTAACCAAGGACCTGATTGCTGGAGGAACCGGCCCATTTTCAGTCGGAAATAATTATCCGAATGTGAATGCTGGTGATGTTCAAAATAAAGGATGGGACTTTGAACTGGGTTATCGTAACTATTCTCATGATCTCAAGTATGGAGTTAATGTTAACCTGTCAACCAACAAAAATGAAGTTACAAGTCTGAAAGTTGATGCACCTGTTAGAGGAGATAATCTGCGGGGATATGACCTGACCTGGTTTGAAGAAGGTTATCCGATCTGGTATTTCAAGGGATATAAAACAAATGGCATCGACGAAGCTACCGGAGACCCAATTGTTGTAGATGTTAATGGTGATGGTGTAATAACACCGGACGATCAGACTTATATCGGTGATCCCCATCCGGATCTTATATTTGGAGCTAATGTCTATCTTGAATACAAATCATTTGATTTTAAAGTATTCGTACAGGGTACTTCAGGAAATGATATTTTTATGGGATGGTTCAGGACTGACAGGCCTTTAAGTAACAAACCTGCATACTTCTATGAAGATCGCTGGACTTCTGATCATACAAGTGCAAGCTTCCCTGCTGCAAATAATGTTAGCGATTATATCTACAGGAGTGATCTCATGGTTGCTGATGGTTCCTATCTCAGGGTTAAACAAATCCAGCTTGGATATACAGTTCCCGCTGATCTTACAGCAAAAGTGGGTGTGAGTTCACTCAGAGCCTTCGTTTCACTGGATAATTATTTTACCATTACAGGTTATAAAGGACTCGATCCGGAGGCAGGAAGTTCCAATGATCAGCGACAGGGTGTTGATCGCGGTATTTATCCTGCTGCAGGAATTTTCTTATTCGGTCTTTCAGTTAATTTCTAATGTTTAAAAAATAATAATTATGAAAAATATAATCAAAATCAGCTTATTACTGGGGTTAATTCTTGCAGGATGCAGTGAAGATTTTCTGAATGTTGATCCTATTGGGAAATTATCCACAGATAATTACCTGAATAACGATGACGAAGTACACAAAGCCCTGATTGGGGTTTACAATGAGATTCAAAATAATTACTCCAATGGAAGCTGGGCAAGTGTTTACTTTATGAAAAATCTACCCGCTGATGATTGTCTTGCTGCTGGGGGTGGTCCGTCTGACCAGCCGGAATATCAGTACCTTGATGATTTTAATATTACTTCTGATAATGCAAAAATTCAGATAATCTGGAGTAATTTTTACAAAACCATCAATGCGTGTAATACCATTATTAATGAAGTAGGTAATAAAGCGGATAAGACAGATGAGATGACAAGTATGGTAGCAGAAGCACAGGCTATCAGGGCTTTTACTTATCTGGATCTGGTTATTATGTTTGGTGGTGTGCCTATTTTGACAGAAAATCCGACATCTCCCGCGGAATATCATAAGCCAAGGGCAACAAAAGAAGATGTTTATGCTCAGGTTGAAGCAGATTTAAAAGCTGCCATTCCTGTGCTTAAATTGAAAAGTGAATATTCTGATGCTGACAAATTCCGTTTTTCGAAAGGTACTGCACAGGCTTTTTTGGGTAAAGCTTATCTCTATGAGAAAAAATATTCTGATGCAGCCACCATACTGGGACAGGTGATATCCAGCGGGGAATATGGTCTTGAGCCTAATTTTGGAGATGTATGGTCTCAGACCAACCAGTTTGGTACTGAATCCTTGTTTGAAGTTTCCTATACTGCACAGGAAGGTTATGACTGGGGTACATTCCCCTGGGGCGGTGGAAATGAAAGTAATATTGAAATTCAGCTACAGGGCCCCCGTTCAGATTTTTTTAATCTTTCAAACAGTACACTGGATGTAAGTAATGGTTGGGGTTTTAATTTGCCATCCAAGAAAATTGGTGATCTGTTTATCAGTGAAGGTGAAACTTCACGTTATGATGGAACTTTGATTTCAGCAAGTGATTTGGAAGCTACCGGAGGAGTTGTTAATGTATCTGTCAATGATAATCCCCCGCCTCATGATTATGAGGGTTATATGCGGTTAAAATATGTCACCAGGCCTTCAGCAACAAGTTCCACTGGTGTCCCCGATCTGAACTATGCTATCAACTGGAGAATATTAAGGTATGCTGACGTATTGTTAATGGCAGCTGAAGCTTATAATAAAACAGATAACGACCCTGCAGCCCA
>DASQZP010000336.1:0-2543 GCA_035638655.1 Bacteroidales bacterium | reverse complement strand
CCTAGCTGGTGAAGATAAATCCTTTTGTGCAGTATCGTTATTGACAGCGCTTGAGGGAAATAGCGCAATGCTAAATATTCGTAAAGCAGGTAAAATACCTGCAGCGGCAACTTTATTACAAGAAGAAGAAAAAGCAGTAGGTAATGAGGCAGAAATACTATCTTCACATGGATATAAAAGAATAAAACTTAAGATTGGCGCTAATATAAAATATGAAATTAATAAAATTAATTTCATATTAAATAAATTGCCCAAAGATACAAAACTCAGATTAGATGCTAACCAGTGTCTTACTATAAAGAAAGCTATAAAATTATGGGAAGAAATTAATCATCAACAAATAGAATATATTGAGCAACCATTTCCAAGAGGAGATTGGGATTCATTGCAAAGATATTGCCAAGAAGATAAAGTCAGGATATGCCTTGATGAATCAATATTTAGTATAATAGATTTAGAAAAGATGGAAAAATTAGATTATCAGTTTTGGGTTAAGTTAAAATTGATGAAGATGGGATCAGTTAGCGAACTAGTGCGTTGTGTGAAATGGTTGAATGAGCGAAGCTACCCAATAATATTAGGCAATGGGGTTCAAAGTGATCTAGGATCATTTTTCGAATATTCAATTTATAAAGAACTTGAGCTCAGCACCGCAGCAGAATTAAATGGATTTGCAAAACAAAAAATCACACCATTTAATTTCGTTCCTCTAAAAATGCAAGATGGGTATATTGTATTCAGTGGTCATGAAGAACAATCTATCAATATGGATGATGACTTGAATATAATAAAAGATTTTTGGGAAAAATCTCTTTAGTCGTGTTTAAACTCAGAATAAATATCGGGATAATCTACGGAGAATCCATGATAAATAAAATCATATAAGTACCAATAGGATTTTACAAGTAATTTTGAATCATAGTTCTGTCTTGCCCACTTTTGGCATTGTTTCCCGGCTTTTTCTATAAGGTTAGGATTGTCTATTAGATGTTTTAAAGTTTTATATAAGGTCTTCTCCGTTATATTAATTAATGGACAATTAGGCAATAAAAATTGTACAAAATTTGGCAATTGAACCAAGGGTAATAACCCCATGGCCGCTGATTCTATAGCATTTAAACCTGGCCCATAGCGTAATGAAACAACATGAATATGACAATTACTTTTAACTTTTAAGCATTGCCGATTGGGTAACCCTTCGATTAGTATTTTCTGAACATCACTGTTATTGGCGACAAGTTCATCAATTACATTTAATATAAAATCACTGCGTTTTATTTTTCGATAATTACTGTTTGAAGGAGCATGACAAATACGTAAGGGGCCAGTAAAGTTCATTTGCGCTACCGGAAAATCGTCCATATCAATCATGTAAGGCTGGATATGATAAAAACTATTCGGGAGATTTCGATAAACTGTCCAATCCAAATTAGTAATTGCTCTAAATTTAGATTTTTCGTGGAACTCAGATATTTGCTTGCCGTTATCCCTTAAATAGCTGCCAAAATATTGGAAAACGGTATTTTGGGGAGAAAGATATTTATTCCAGTCAATACCCGGGAGGTTAAATAATCGTCGGCCTACATGAAAAAAGTCGGCTTTTTCAACTAATAGACGGGCTTCATCAATCGAAATATTAGATAAATTTCCCGACTCATCACGTATAGTCACATCACGATCATATGATAGATAATCATCTTGAAGTATTACACACCTAGCTGTGTGATTTGTATACTTATTCAAGGCCCTCATTAAAGCAGTAAGCTGGCCAGCAATATTAAAGTCTGAAATTATTAAAATCTTTAAACCATATGCTTTGTCAGGGCTATCAGGCGGGACCAATTTTAAAAACGGGTCATTAGAAATTATTTTGGGAATATGTCTGCGAGGATAAAGATCTCCTTTATGAATATCGCAGACACGAGTTGAGCTTTCAATATAGCCAGATGTTTTTTTAACAATATCATCATTAGAACATTTTAGACAGATTAAATTACTAATAGCATCTCTTAATTTTTTATCAGGATTGATAGCGCCAAGCCAATTGGTCAATTCAATAGCTAAACTATCAGTGATGAATTTTAATTCATTTAACAAAAAAAATATCATGCTATATTCTTTACTATTTGATCTAAGTAAAGAAACTAATAAAACAGACTTAATATTATCATCCATTTGAGGAGATTTTTGAATTAAAAGATCAATTTCGTTTTGTGATAGAGTTCCTCCTAATATTTTAATTAATAAAAATAACGCTGCATATCTTGGATCGTTCTGTCTCTCCTCGAGCGTTGCATCTTTGATAATTGAATGGATGCAACTTAGGTTGCTAGGATCAAACGGGTTTTCGTAAAGGGCCGCTATGATATCATTTATTGTCATGTTGCTATAATGTTCCGCGTCGTCTAGATAATGATCTTGAAAAATCTGATATAATGTATTGCAAAATAACGTTTATTATATATATTTATCATGATAAAATCCACTAGATATGATCAATAACATCTCGCAAGCAGATACCCAGCGAATTTTCTTTCATATAA
>DASQZP010000335.1:0-3046 GCA_035638655.1 Bacteroidales bacterium | reverse complement strand
GCACTTCACCAGGAGATGCAGGGATATGTCAGAGTTTCACCGGCCAATTCTAATGTTAAGATTGTATACGGAACTAATAAAGATTTGAAACAATAAACCTAATGAGGGTCTTCGGACCCTCTTTGTTTTAAAATTATTCTGAATAAAAGAGAGTACTAAAATTATGAAAAAAAAGAATAGAATATTATTGGGCGTCGCTACTATTTTGATACTTGCCGTTTTTATTTTCCCATTGTGGCAAATACGCTTACAAGCCCCTCAATATCCGGAAGGTCTCGGGTTAAAAATTGAGGTCAATACGATACAAAGTCTTCATCCCCACAATATTGATACGATCAATGACTTGAATCATTATATCGGCATGAAAGCCATTCAGCCCGATTCTGTACCTGCGCTTAAGGTAATGCCTTATTTGGTAATACTGCTTTTTGTAGTAGGTATTATAACTATTATTGTGAATAACCGGAAGATGTTAATTAGCTGGTTAATTCTATTTATTGGAATGGCATTGGCAGGCTTTGGCGACTTTTATAAATGGGAATACGATTATGGGCATCATTTGAATCCACACGCTGCCATAAAAGTTCCGGGTATGTCGTATTCGCCACCTCTTATAGGTGGCAAACAGCTATTGAATATTCACGCCAATTCGTTTCCAGGTATTGGTGGAATACTTCTTGTAATCTCCTTATTTATCGGAATTTATATACTTATAAATGAGTATAGATCAAAAAAATTACTTAAAACGAATTAGTCTTATTGATGAATAACCTTAATAATTATTTATATTATGGATAAATTTAAATATATAATATTTATTTTTTTAGTCGTCTTATCCACCTCCTGTAGTAATAATAAACCCGTCCCAATTAATACCCGACAAGATAATTGTGCTTATTGTAAAATGGGTATAACAAACAAACAGTTTGCTAGCGAATTAATTACAAGTAAAGGGAAAGTCTATAAATTCGACTCTATTGAATGTATGGCTATGTATTATAAAAATCATAAAAAGACTTATAATAAATCACCTGAATTATGGATGCATGATTATTTGAATCCACAAAAATGGATACCCCTGAGAAAAGCTATTTTCATGCGATGTCAAAAAATTCATAGTCCTATGGCCCTGGATCTAATTGCTGTTAAAAAACAATCGGAGGTAAATAGAATTAAACAGAAATTTGGTGGAAGCAGAATAAAGTGGAAAAGGCTATTGGTATATGTTTCTAAAAACATGAATAAGAATTGATCTCCGATGAAAATATTTAATAAATGTATTTATGTTTGTATCATGATAATATTTTCTGTGATAATTAATTATCCTGTATCGGCTAAGACTATTATTGTCCGAAAAAACGGATCAATATCCACGATAACAAAAGCTATTGAGATAGCGAATAAAGGAGACAGGATTGTAGTCACGAAAGGTATTTATACCGGTAATCAAATAAAGGTGGATAAACAGGTAACAATTACCGGTCGGAAAGGGGCCGTGATCGATGGGAAAGGTAAATATCAAATAATGGTGGTAACATCCGATAGTGTAACGGTAGAAAATTTAACCTTCAAAAATGCCGGTATCAGTTATGTAAACGACAATGCTGCAATAAAATTGAAAGGGGTTAAGCATTGTTTGGTAACCCATAATATACTTATCAATAATTTCTTTGGTATATATTTAGCGAAATCTCATTATTGCACGGTCTCATACGATTCAATAATAGGTAATGGTCGTGAAGAAGTTTCCTCAGGTGGCGGAATACACTTGTGGAATTGTGATCACGCTTTGATCACTCATAGTTATACCAGCAATAATCGTGATGGCATTTACTTTGAGTTTGTGAATCATACCAGGATCACCCATAACCTCAGCGAAGGTAATATACGTTATGGTTTGCACCTGATGTATTCGAAACACGACACCTATTCCTATAATTTGTTTCGCGAAAATCGCGCAGGCGGGGTGGTTATGTATTCACATTTTATAACGGTTACGCATAATGTTTTTCGTCACAATTGGGGTCCGAGTGATGACGGTTTGTTGCTGAAAGAACTCAATGATGGTAAGGTTGAAGACAACCGGTTTTATCAAAATAGCACTGCCGTCTATTCGGAAGGCTCCAATCGAATAAAGATAGACCACAATGATTTCATCAGAAATGGTTGGTCGGCTAATATCATGTCTAACTCGAGTAAGATTGATTTTAAAAATAATAATTTCATCAATAATGCTTTTGATGTTGTGACCAGTGGTGAATCGAATGAAAATAAATTTGATCACAATTATTGGTCATCCTATAAAGGGTATGATTTAAATGACGACGGGATTGGTGATGTGCCATATCATCCTGTGAGTTTATTCTCCTATATCGTTAATCAACAGCCGCCAGCTATGATTCTTATGCATAGTTTGTTTATAAATATTTTGAATGTAGCTGAAAAAGCATTACCAGTTTTGACACCAAAAACGTTAGTAGATCATCATCCATTAATGGAAAAAGTAAATGATACAACTGGATAAATTGAGTAAAAGTTACGGTAAGCTGGAAGTGGTCAGGTCGATCAATCTGAGGATCGAATCAGGCAAGGTGACAGCCATAGTGGGACCAAACGGGGCCGGCAAGACAACGATCATCAAGAGTATTTTAGGTCTGGTCAAACCTGACCGGGGAACGACCGAGATCGACGGGGAGACGGTCAACGGGGAGTATGCCTACCGCGACCGGATCGGGTATATGGCCCAGATCGCCCGGTTCCCCGAGAATCTGAAGGTCAAAACAGTACTGGATATGATAACCGACTTGCGCCGGGCCCATCACCCTGACCGCGACGAGGAACTCATCGAACGCTTTCGGTTGCGTACTGAATTTGACAAACAGTTTCGCACCCTCTCGGGGGGCAACCGTCAAAAGGTCAACGCAAGTCTTGCCTTTATGTTTGATCCTGAGATTTTGATCCTCGATGAGCCGACCGCCAGTCTCGATCCGGTGGCCAGCAGCATCCTCAAGGACAAGATCAAAGAGCAGAAACAAGCGGGCAAGAC
>DASQZP010000334.1:0-4833 GCA_035638655.1 Bacteroidales bacterium | reverse complement strand
TTTTTCGCCGACATACGGTTGCAGATCGCTGTTTTTAAACCGCTGTTCCCAGTTAAAGACATAATGTGAAATATTCAGCACTGTTTTCCAGGAAAACTTATTATGATCAATATTATATGAGTTGAATGAGAAATCATAGCCTTTACGAATCATAGCGCCATCGTTTTTATAGGCAGAGGCAATGTAGGATAATTGATCAGTGGCTCTGGAGGTTAACAGGTTGGTAACTTCATCACTGAAGAAATCGAGGGAACCGGATATTCTGTTTTTGAAGAAAGCATAATCAAGTCCTATGTTTTTATTCAGTGTTTTTTCCCATTTCAGGTCAGGATCATCCAGCAATGTCTGGTAGTAAGGAGTATAGGCCACAGCGCCGTTATTAAAATATACTATATTGGGATCCGGTCCAAACACACCATAGGCTGCAGTCCCAATTGTTCTTCCTGTGATTCCGATACTGGCCCTGAATTTAAAAAGATCGATAAATGCCAGTGAGCTCATAAATTCCTCGTTAGATAGTTTCCAACCCAGAGATAATGACGGAAAACCGTCATACTTGTTATCAGGAAAAAACTTGTCGGTACCATCAAGACGATAGGCTACAGAAACAAGATAACGATCCAGAATATCAAAATTACCACGGGCAAAATAAGATCTTCTTTTATCGCTGTATTTATAGGAACTGATGGTTTTTGGTCCGGTAGCAGCTCCCAGATTTGTGGTGTTAATAGCATCCAGAATGTCAGATGTTTCAATGCCATGGCCGGTACCGTCTTCAATATATTGTCCCAAACCAGCAACAGCATCCAGATTTACTGCATTTCCAAAAGATTTTTTAAAGGAAAAGACAGCTTCCATAGTTTGATTTTGCCGGCGCTGTTCAAAAATAGAAGCCCTTGACCGGTTCAACTGATTCCAGAATGTGGTGGTTGGTATATAAAAATACCGTGTAGAATTGTCGTAGTTATTTCCGTACAACACCTTTGCCGATAACATGTCTTTGATAATATCAATATCAAGTGAAATATTGGCCAGCACACCGTTTGTCTTTGTTTTATCATCAATATCCAACAAAGAAACAGGATTACCAATTACCTGAAAACGCGTATACTGTCCGTTTTCATCATAAACAGGCAAATAAGTAGGATAGGCCAGTGCAGCCTGAAGGGCTCCAAAAGCCTGTGTACCAGCATTTCCCTGTTGCCATCCCGATCCACCATTACCGTAATTGTTTCTGTTGGCACTGATATCAGTATTCAGCTTCAGGAACTTCGTCATATCAAAAGTAACATTCAGCCTGCCGGTAAATCTTTCAAGCGAAGAATTTTCGAGTGTCCCTTTCTGATTATAATAATTACCTGAAAAATAATAGGTGGCTTTATCTGAACCTCCGTTAATACTCAGGTTATGGTTATCAATACTTCCGTTACGCATCACTTTGCTGAGCCAGTCAGTACGATCCACCGCATCTGCTATATCCTGTTCACTAAATTTGGGTATATAGTCTGAAGGATTGGGTCCAAAAGGAACCATATTATGGTCTGCATTATACTTATCTTTAGATATTTCATCGTAATAAGTCATGTAGTTTTTTGCATTCAGAGGTTCCAGATAAGACATGTTCTGCACTATTGACCGGCTGCCATCGTAACTGATGTTCATGGCACCGGATTTTCCTCTTTTGGTAGTAATAAGAATAACCCCATCAGCAGCATTAACCCCATAAATAGAAGCACTGGCATCCTTAAGGACTTCAATTGACTCAATATCAGAAGGATTTAACCCTGCCAGGCCGCCACGATCAACACTTTCAAATTCACTTTCACCATTCTGCGGTTCCAGTGCACTGTTAGGATATATGATCCCGTCAACAACAATTAAAGGATTCCCGCGTCCTCGAATAGAAAGGTTTATCCTTCCACCTGGTTGGGAACTTTCCTGTGTAACCTGTAAACCTGCAGCTCTTCCGAAAAGCAACTGAGGAATAGTATTATCTGCTGCTTTTGGAACATCATCAGGTGAGACTTTTGAAATAGAGGTCGTAAGATTCTTTTTCAGCGTTGTACCATATCCTACTACCACAACCTCATCAAGACTTTTAACATCGGTTGTAAGGTTTACATTAATCTCCCGTTGTCCGTTTACTGTTACAGTTTTCTGCAGGTAGCCCACAAAGGAGAATTGTAACACACTTGATTCCGAAGGCACCTGAATGGAGTAATTCCCTGTCAAATCAGTTATTGTTCCACCTGTATTTCCCTGCACCACAACATTGACACCGGGGAGTGCTTCACCATTCTCATCAGTTACTTTACCGGTTATGGTAATTCCCTGTTGCGAATAAAGTGACTGGGTTAGAAAAATGAAGCTGACCAGTAAGATCAGAATAGTTTTAGTTTTCTTCATAATAGAATGTAGTTTAGTTAATGTTCAAAATCGTTTATCTGTCAGTCAACAATAGTAGCAAAGTAAACAGCACCAGCAGGATGATGATAAAAGACAGTGTAAATTCTCTTACCGAAAACCGGGCATGTCCCCCTTTTTTATCTTTTTCATGTAAATCTTTCATGTTACCTGTATCTGCGGTTTTTCATTTATCTCAGTAGTGGAATCTTTTAAAGGCAAGTTATAAAGCGGAAAGCAGAAGGGGTGTAACGGATAAATCAAATCAGAACATAATTCATACATGATAGAAAGAAATCATACATACGGGAAAAAATTTCATACATAAGGCCGGAATAGTGATAGCAGAAAGGAAGAAAAAGGTATCTTCAGCAGATAAAAACATCCCCGGTAACTGGCGGTTTATTTCTTCATGCCTGATAAATGCTGAGCAATAAATTCCTTAGGTGAGCGTCCGAATTCTTCCATAAAACATTTGGAAAAATAAGACGGACTGGAGAAACCTACTTCGTACATCACTTCTGATATGGTTCCTTGTCTGGAGGTGAGCAATGCAGCTGCTTTCTCCATGCGAATCTTCCTTATCAACCCATTGGTTGAAAAACCTGTCAATTGCTTGATTTTCCGGTACAGATGCGTGGAGCTGATATTCATCTCCCTGCTCAGGCTGTCTACGCTCAGACTGGTATCAGCAATACTGGTTTCAATATATTTGATGATCTTCTTCATGAATTTCTCCTCAACTGGCGGAAAGCCTGAACCTGTCATGCACATATACTTGTCCCGCCGGAAGAAATCCCTGAGCTGTTTCCGTTGTTCCAGCAGCTTTTCAACCTGTACCAACAGTAAAGTGGGGTTAAAAGGTTTTGAAATATATGCATCGGCCCCGGCAGAAATACCCTCGACCCTGGCTTCTTCTGATGATAAAGCTGTTAACAGAATTACCGGAATATGACTTAACCGTATATCATGTTTTATTTCCCTACAAACATCATAACCATCTTTCTCAGGCATCATTACATCAGAAATTATCAAATCAGGTTCCTGCTTTATTGCTGTGTCCATTCCCTTTTTGCCATTGGCCGCTACTGTTATCCGGTACTTTTCTTCCAGTAACTGACCCAGATATCTTACCAGTTCCGCATCATCTTCTATAATAAGCAATCCGGGTGCATCTCTGGTGTCCGGCTCCTTAAATTCATATTCCTGCAGGTCATCTTCATCACCTGCCAGAAAAATTTCCTTCTCCCTGCCGTCTGTTGGAGGATGGTATATATTGAGGGATCCGTCTTCGTCAATCAGTTCAATTTCATCCGGAGTAAAGGCGGTTCTAGTTACAGGCAGCGTAACAGAAAAAGTTGTTCCGGCTCCCTCCACGCTTTCCACTTCTATCGATCCATGATGTAAATCAATCAGGTCTTTACTGAGAGCCAGCCCGATACCAGTACCTCTTTTAAGTTCCTCTCTTTTCTCAATCTGATAGAAGCGTCTGAATATCAGCTCCAGCCTTTCATTCGGAATTCCCACTCCTGTATCGCTTACCGTAAAATGCAGGTAATGAATCTTACCATCCTCATCTGCAGGTTTTCCGGACTCATCATAAAATTCAACTACAAACCGGATGATCCCCTTGTGGGGAGTAAATTTAAAAGCATTCGAAAGCAGGTTGTAAACAACTGTTTCAATAACATTTTCATCATACCAAAGGATAGCAGAAGTTGCCGGCATTTTCATTGAATACCTGATTTTATTACGGACAGCCTGAGATTTGAACGACTGTGCAATACTGCGCAAGAGCGGGATAACATCATCGTGTTTCACATACAATTCGAAATTACCCGTTTCAACCTTTCGAATGTTGAGCACCTGATTGATAAGCCGAAGCAATCTCCTGCCCCCGTGGTTCATAAAGGTAAGCTGTCTTCTTAGGCCCGAATCGAGCCCTTCCATGCCAAGTAGGTTATTCAGCGGCCCCAGTATCAGCGTGAGCGGGGTACGGAATTCATGCGAAATATTGGTAAAAAACCTCAGCTTCAAATCGTTATATTCACCGGCCTGTTGGCGCTCAATACGCTCAAGCTGTAGACGGTGTTTGTATCTTGCCCTGGCCAGTATCTGGTTTCTGAAAAAGAGCAACAACAAAAATATGATCAGTCCATACCCGACAAAAGCCCACGTGGTCTCCCACCATGCCGGCAGCACTTCGAGTGTAAGGCTTTTGAAGTTGCTGTTCCAGACACCGAATTTTCCTGTGGATCTTACGCTGAATGTGTAAGTTCCCGGACGCAGGTGCGAATAGGTGGCAAAACGTCTTTTTGAATCTGTGGTAATCCATCCCGGATCGAAACCTTCAAGCTTATACTGATATTTGATCTTTTTCTGGGATCTGAAGGTAAGTGCAGTAAATTCGATGGAGAATGCATAATCCTT
>DASQZP010000333.1:0-2858 GCA_035638655.1 Bacteroidales bacterium | reverse complement strand
ATGTCTCAGGTCGAATACTCCTTCTAATTATTACAACTCTGCGATTCTTATCCAAACCTCACTTTCTAAATAGTAAAGTACGAATACTTACATTAATGGTATGGGTTGTGTAACAAGTTGCAAACTTGCGACATTTTGAGGGGTCCATTTACATAGTCTCTTAGTCATATCGGATCTGAAAACACTACCGGTACCGGACAAGACTTTCGAATAGCCACGAATAATAAATAATTCTCAACCACTTCAGGGAGTTTTATTGATCGGAAGGATTGATATTTCGAATTTTAAAAATCTGTCCCAAATAAACCGATTATGCTTAATTTTATTAATTAAAAAAACGTTTTGGACAGCTGTGATTCCAAATACGAATATAATTGTTTGCCTTTGTAAATGAATATACTTAAGGTTTAATAACGATTTAAATGCAAGTATTGCGTTATGTTTTTACTGGGGGTTGAAAGCTGAAAACCCAAAGGAGACCATATGAGAATATTTTACTGCCAAATAGAAAAAGCGTGGCCCCTTATCTTAAGAAACAGAGAACATGGCCTAAAACTGGCCGGGATTCTCTTACTTCTGTTGGGTTTTCATATTCTCCCCGTTCACGCCCAATGGGAACAGATGAAGATGGGAAACGAAAACCGGAGTGGTAGATACCTGGCCGGAACAGGATCTCATATTTTTGCCGTACTAGTGGATACTACAACTTCGAAACTTTATATATCCAAGGATGATGGAAATACCTGGCAGCCGGATACCACCTTTCCCCAAAAAAAGTTTATTAATACCGTGACTGTAGCGGATTCTAATTTGTATGCGGTAACAAATAGTGGAGCATTCCAGTCCGCCGATTGGGGAAAAAACTGGAAAGAGATAAATGGAAAAAGTTACTTAGGTATAATAATAAGAAGTGACACGAACTTGATTTTAGCCACCCGAAATGATGGGGTATTTTATTCTTCTGATGAGGGACAAACCTGGAATCCTACGCAAGGGAAAAATGGAATAATTCCATCGAATCCTATGACTACCACTATAGGTACGGAGCTTATCAATGATGCTGGTAATCCGGTTTATAGTGATGGTAGCCATATTTATCATTCTTTGGATAATGGCAAGGATTGGACTGTCATAAACGATACCCTAAATTATATAACTGTTTTAGCTTCAAATGGGACAGATATTTTTGCCGGCCGTTATATTTGGCCTGTACCATTATCTGCACCGCCGGGAGGGTTTTTCCGCTCCACGGACCATGGAAAAAGCTGGAAATCGTTTGAATCAGATTCTCTTAATACTTTTGAACGCCATGGCGATCCTGTGGCTATACATGGAACCAAAATTTTTGCCGGGGTAAGAAATGGTCTCTATGTTTCAGACATATCAAAAGCCAACTGGAAAAATGTTGGTCAGGGTTTACCCTCTGGTGCAGTCGAATCTGTTTATACAGACAGTTCCTACATCTTTGCAGGGGTTTATATGAAAGGCGTGTGGCGGCGCCCCATCTTCCAGGTTACGGCCATAAAAAAACAGCCGGTTTCTACGATTCCCTCTGATTTTCGATTGGGACAAAATTATCCCAATCCTTTTAATCCTACCACAACCATCCGCTATAAGATACCAGCAAGAGCTCATGTGAGACTCATGATCTATAACGTACTAGGCCAACGGGTGAAAACCCTGGTGAACAAAGAAGAGGCCCCGGGCCAATATTCTGTACAATTTAAAGCTTTAAGGTTAGACAGCGGAGTATATCTCTACCGGCTCCGGGCGGGTAACTTTGTGCAGACCAAAAAATTAGTGTTACTTAAATGAGGTTTTAAACAATGTAGAAAAGTAGGAATAACCAAATTTACAGTTAATAATAATATCACAGGCAGTGTAGCACCACCGCCTGTGATAAATCGGGCAATTAAAACAGACTAGCTAATATCTCTTCCTAAAAAGAGAAGAGGTGTCTTTTTATTTGCCTTTCATCTAAGATAACCTTAAAACATGAAAGGGAAAAATGATCAAATCAATTCTAACTTACGGGGTTTTGATTATATTAATGCTGGTTCCATATCAAAGCTTTGCCCAACAACAAACCGGCTCACAGATCATTCATAGCAGAGTTCCGGGTATGATAAAAAAACGGGGACTCACTCCTATAAGATCTATGAAAAAAACAAAACAATTAAAATTGGTTATCGATCTACCATTACGAAACCAGACTGAGCTTAATCAACTACTACATCAGATCTATAATCCCACAAGCCCGAAATTCCATCATTATTTATCCCATTCGGAATTTATTTCGGATTTCGGTCCGGCTTCCGGGAACTATCAGGCCGTGAAAGCTTTCATTAAAGCCAATGGTTTTAACGTGACTAAAACCTATCCGGATAAGATGCTATTAGATATTAGCGGGACGGTCTCCACAATTGAAAAAGTATTTCATGTACATATGGAAATATATAAACGACCGGGTAAAACCAGTACCTTTTTTGCTCCAGACGCCCAACCCTCTGTTAATCTTAACACAACTATATCGTCAATAGAAGGGCTGAATAATTATATGATACCAAAACCTGCAGGGAATGGGATAGTAAATCAAGTTAATTCACATTTTACAAAAAATTATAAGAAGAAAAATGCAAAAACTTTATTAACAAATTCAAATTATACAGGATCGTTTTATGGAAGAGATTTTCGAAAAGCTTATGTCCCTGGTATAAGTCTCGAAGGACAAGGACAAAAAGTAGGTCTTTTGGAATTTAATCACATCTGTCCAAAACGTTAAAAAAAAGTAGCCAGTGAAAGCCCCGAAGTCGGGGCTTTCTTATTTTAGGAGTTACAACTCAACCTAAAATATCACT
>DASQZP010000332.1:0-14242 GCA_035638655.1 Bacteroidales bacterium | reverse complement strand
ATATTACTACTAAACTAAAAGACGTGTAATTGAAATGAAAAAACGAGGTATTATTATTACTTTCTTGTTATTGTTTCTGTTTCAACCGGTTTTATTACTCCATGCAGGGGATATAGACGTTTATGACGGACAAAATCGATTATATCCTCACTTTTATTATCATGAAAGTAATCTTGCAAGAGGTAAGTATATTTGCGGAAAAATAGATACATCTCTTTTTAAGCCCTATAAATGGGGGTCATTGCCCTATCGCTTTCCGGATACCAGTCGGATGATTACCCTTAAAGCAATATTTCGGCTAACCGGAATTGAAGATTCTACTGATCTGATGCTGGTATCAGTTCCTATGGAATATCCCTGTAATGTATATTTGAACGGCCATCTGATAGGAAAGAGAGGTAATGTTAATCAGGGATATACGAACCGTATTAATCAGTCCGCTGCTTTTTATTTACCACCTTCATTGCTCAATTTTGAAAAAGACCAGTACAACGACCTGGTTTTTCAATTATATCCAAAAGAAGGAGAAACTTTCCCATTTGCTAAAGTATTCATAACAAACAGACAGGACGCGGATAGTTATGTCTTCTGGCGGAATTTCTTTGGAAACCGCTTTATTGTCGGGATGAGCCTGAGTGCGCTGATCCTGTTTTTATATACGATGATTCTGTATTATACACGAAGAAAAAACAAAGATCTGAGTTATTTGTATTTTTCTTTGTTAAGCCTTGGATTTTCACTTTCTTATCTTAATAATATTATTTCTTACAATTTTGTAAATGCTTTGCTGCTTGAAAAAATAGTCAGGATTGGATTACCATTGTGGGCATTTTTTGCCACCGGATTTTTGCTCGAATCAACCAATCTGATCAAAAAGAAGAACAAAGTATTACTAATAATTGGTATCATATATCTGATCCCGTTATTTTCAGTGTTACTTGAACCAACCACAACAGCCACCATTACCACTTTTAATCACTATGTCATTCCCCTGGTTTTTCTAAATGATTTGTTCATAATGCTGATCTGTACTACTTATATGATACGGAAGCCAGGTCGGAAATCTTATTTGTTGTTTGGCGTCTTCTTCCTGAGCATTTTTGCAGCTTTTCACGATGCTTATTTTTTTGCAGTGCTGGAAACCAAACCATATGTATTGTACCTGCCTTATATTATGTTTGGTATCGTGATAATCTTGTTTTTTATTCTTGCATGGGAATATACTGATACATATAAACTGGCGCTTAAGCAATCAAGAGAATTAAAAAAAATGCATGCGAACCTTGAAACTCTCGTTTTTGAACGTACCATGAAATTAAATGAAACGGTCGAGCAGCTTAATAAGGAAATTGAATACAGGAAAGAAGCAGAAAACCAACTCAGGATCAATACCTCTAAACTCAAAGAATTAAATGCAACAAAAGATAAATTTTTCTCAATCATTGCACATGATCTTAGAAATCCTTTTAATAGTTTATTAGGATTTTCAGGGCTTTTACATCAGCATGCAGCTGAATATTCTGAAAAAGAAATAGTGGAATTCAGTGGAATTATAAATAAATCAGCTGAGAAAGGATTTCAGTTACTACAAAATCTGCTTGAATGGTCAAGAGCTCAAACCGGTACCATCGCGTACAATCCTGAAAAAACACCTCTAATTACTGTATTACATGATTGTGATTCGATTGTAGAACAGGATGCCTTGAATAAAGAAGTGAAAATTTCTTATCAGATTGATCCAAAGCTGGAGGTAATGGCAGATCAGAATATGCTTCGGACCATTATGCGTAATTTACTTACAAATGCGGTGAAGTTTTCATATCCTGGAGGAGAAGTCAAAGTAAAATCCTCTTTAGAGGATGGTTATTTGCTCATTTCGGTACAGGATAACGGCACTGGTATCTCCAAAGATGATATTGGTAAGCTTTTCAGGATTGATGAAAAATATACATCAAAAGGCACAGCCAATGAAGAGGGTTCTGGTCTCGGACTGGTACTGTGCAAAGAATTTGTTGAAAAGCATGGTGGTAAAATCTGGGTTGAAAGTGACAAGGGGAAAGGGTCAAATTTCACTTTTGAGCTTCCTTATTAATCGTGTTCCTCTCAGGCAGAATCACTGGAATGAAATTTTAATTTTCGGTATAACAAGTAGTAGTAACCTGCGGTGAAAATTAGCATGCTAATGATTAAATAGCCGGTAACCCTTAATAATAGTGGCTGATTTTCAGCAATAACGAGTAAAATTCCGGCAACCGCTATACTGATCCCCGTTATAAATCCACTTCTTAATTGAAGATCAATTTTTTCGGTTTTTAATGAATGTCCGCAATAAGGACACTCAAGCTTATGATCCTCTTCCCTCAACAAAAAAACCTTCCTGAATGAAATCTTTTTGCCACAATATGTGCACACCGGATATTTTTCAGTTTTCTCCAATTATTGTATGTTTTTTATTAGCGCTTTCTAAAATTACAAAATCCACAAACCAATTCCTATATTTTTAAAATGAAAAAAAAGTTTTTTTGAAACAATCAAAATACGGTTAAACAACAGATATTCAGTAAATGACGAATATGATGAGTTTAAAATAATTATCGATTATAAAATCGCCAACACCTTTTTTAAAAGGTATATTTATAACGAAAAACAAATAACTTATATTGAACAAAAACCAAAGAATAATTTTTGTACGCTCCCGTTTAGAACGGAACAGGCTTTGTTCCCGAACATTATGATAAAGACACTTGTCTTTATTGACAGACTCTATTTAGAAGGAGTAAGCATGGTTTCTTTTTTCTGATCTTCTTTTGTCCGGGGGAAAAGATAGCTCCAGTATCTTTTAAACAATTGTCCCAGCGTATTAAATTCCTCCCTGTAAAAAAGTCCGACTCCTTGTGTATAAGGTGATTCAGCATACATGAGTTTGTCGTTTGCTTTGTTATAAGCCTTGAGTCTTAATTTTCCACTCTTGTTAATTTTAATATCGACATTAAAGTCTCCAACAATATTACTGGTATTGGTACTGGTAGTTGTTGAAGTTTGTGTCCCGCCTACATCCAGATTTCCGTTGATGCTGACCCGGTCGTCAAGCAGCTGGGTTGAGAGTGCTACTTCTACCTCGTCACTGCTAATCTGGTCACCGGGACGATAATTAACCCCGATATCAAAATCTTTACTGATCTGTGAAAGCCAGTTACTCAATTGATTAGATAATAATTCGCTGGTTGTAACACCAACTCCGGCAGCACCCAGTGCGCCGGTGCCTGTGGAAGCCTGCATGCCGCCCATATTTGGGTCGGGCATAAAACTGTTGATTACCAGCAGTGAAAGGAACTGTTTGCTAAGTTCTTCCTCTGTATTCATCATGCCTTTTACCCGGCTCCGTGTTTCTTCATCAGCAGTAGGAAGATAAATATCAAAGCTTATATCCGGACTCATCAGTTTGTTTGTCATGAATAACTGACACTCAACGGGTATTCTTCTTTTATATTCTTCAGGCGCCTGCAAAAATAAATCATATAAGGATGTCTTGGTTCGGTATACGGCTTTAATATCAATATTTGCATTAAGTGGATCTCCATTCCATTCAATCGTACCACCTTGTTCAACTTTAAAGCGTTTGTTAATAACATTCTGGAGCGTGAAAAGATAATCTCCTTCTTCAATATGAAAATCGCCATACATGGTAAACTTACCGAGGGTATTAATTTCCATTTTTATGTTTCCGGTACCCCTTCCCTTCATAATATCACCCACTTTTGGGTCAAAGATTATCTGTGCTTCCGCGTCAGGAGTAACTTCTAATTCAAGGTTGAGTCTTAGTCCGGTAAGATCAACCTGATACTGTTCTTTTTCCTTTTTCTTTACAGTATCTGAAGTATTTTTGTCGTTGATAAAGTTAATAAAAGTGTATTCATTAATCTCTTCACTTCCCGATACAGGGATATAAAACTCAGTGTTGCGTTCTGTACGGG
Organism: Bacteroidales bacterium; assembly: GCA_035638655.1. Lineage (GTDB taxonomy): Bacteria > Bacteroidota > Bacteroidia > Bacteroidales > DASQZP01 > DASQZP01. The sequence goes on along the minus strand of DASQZP010000332.1, from coordinate 10,268 downwards.
CACTTACATCAATGGAAAGATTTTTTGGATTTCCTGTAATGGATACAACACCTGAGGCCAAAGCACGTCCGTAATATAAATTGTTATCCTTTGGCTTTGTGTCCAGGAACAGGAAATTATTGGCATCAAATTTCAGGTTAAAATAAAAATCTCTGAAATAATTGTTGGTAATTTTTCCGTTCAGCAAGGCAGTATTCCCATTCTTGTCATAAATATTTACATTGTTGAAATTAATTAAATTGTCTTTTACAGTAACTGTGCTGGTAAAACTATATTTGGTTTGTAAATAATTAATCAGCAGAGTGGATTTTTGTAATTTTATTGTACCGTTTACCATGGGTTTAGGGAGTGATCCTGTAAGTCGGAGATCACCAGTAGCTAATCCGTTCACATCAGAAAAAATGTTTTCAAGAAATGGACTAAAAAGACTCATTCGGAGTCTGTCCAGGGCAATGTCAAAATCGAGGTTTTTGTTTTGTGGCCGGTAAGTACCATACATTTTAAATGTAGCTACATCGCCACGTTTGGTATATGCATCAAGTAAGATTACCTTTTGCTTGTTATCCCAGTCGGTCCTGATAGAAGAATGGCCAAATGGTTCATTGTTTATTAAAAAGTTATCTATTGAGATGTCAGAATGGAATTCCGGGATTTGAAAATAATTAGCTAAACTTGCTTCTCCGCTTGCTGTTCCTGAAAGATGTATCCCTTTTTTAGCTGTAAACAGATTCAGGTTTGATAATTGTAAACCACGAAATTTAAGGTTCAGTTTTTCACTTTGTTTATGAGAAATAGCGCCGTTAAGTGTAAGGTACTGGCTGTTGCTGTTTAACACAAAATTATCGATATTGATTCGACCGGAATCAATGTTTATTAAGCTTTCTTTTAGTGTCCAGAGAGAATCCCCTACAATAATTCGGGATGGATTGAGATGTATGTTCAAACTGGTTTTTTCTGTTTCTGTATCATGTTTAAGAAGAGCTGTGGCCCTTATATTGCCTTTATAGAGTATTGTATCCCAGTTGCTCCATCGCAAGGCAAGATTTATTCTGTTATTATTTGCCCCCGCATCAATAGTAAAATTATCGAGTTCCATCTGGTCATTTAAAACCAGGTTATTGCTTCCTGTCTGCAGCGAAAAGACTGAATCGTTGGTGAGTATGCTTATATACGGTTTATTCCACTGAAACCCTTTGTAATTAACTTTATCTGAACTGTAAGTAATTTTCATAAGATGTGCAGCCGGGTCATAATTGCCTTTTATGGTAGAATTTTTGGCGATTTTTAATGTTGGTTCAAAGAACGTGGTAATAAAATTGGTATTCTTAAGATCTACATCAAATGTAAAGTTGTTGTCTTCATGATGTAAAATGCTGTCGGGTTGTTGGATGGCAGCAGGCAGGTAATTGCTCATAAATCCGGTGAGCGAGTGGTATAGATCTGCAAATTTATATTGTCCGAGAATATTGGCATCCAGAAAGTCAGACCGTATAACTATACTGCTTGAATCTGAACGGCTTTTGGCTGCCAGTGAGAAATCGTAAATCTGTAATTCGTTGTTTTTTCTTTTAAAGGTGGAATTTAATATCTTGATGTCACCATCAATATTATCCAGGCTGTTTCCAATAAAATTAGCAGTGATAATTGAGGAAAGAGATAACGTTGAATCAGCCTTCACCAAATTGAGGGGAAATAAATTGGCTTTTGGAATGTTGGCTGTAAAATCGAACTCTGGCATGTTACTGCTAAAATCAAAGCGTCCGAGTAAATCAAGTTTAAGATTTGGATCTTCAACTGAAACGGAACCATCAAAGGCTTGTTTCATAAGATTTCCCTCCACATGTACATTCTGATAATTATAACCTTTAATATCAGCCCGGTCTAGTGTTCCTTTCAGTGTTGCATTCAGATTTTTTAAACCGGAACCATAACCATTTATATCCGCATGAAAGGTAAGCAGGCCAAACAGCTTATTGTTGTCACTAAAGCGCCCGAGATCAAACTGACTGGTACTCAACTTGCCTTTAAAACGAATGTACCGGGCAGTATCTGGCTTAATAGACAGGTCGGATTTGATTACTCCCAGATTTGTAGTAAATTTTCCGTACGTGACGAAGTCATCGATAAAGCCTGTAAATTTTCCCTTAAATTTTATAAAGGAAAACCGGTTGAGAGCTTGTGGGAGATGAATCTCTTTTCTGGTTTGCTCGGGGAGTTTTATATGTTCAATATCAGATTTATCAATAGCAAGTTCATCAACGTTAAGATACATATATGTTTGCCGGACATCAGGCAGACCATTAAAATCAAAATCTCCCAGCAATACAGTTTTTTCTCCGGTATAAATCTCCATGTCCCGGCACTTGAGGTCGTTTATATATCCACGAATGGTTCCCGACATATTAACAGTATTATCTGCTCCATAGAGTGCGGTGGAGAAATAGGCAATATCTTTAAAACTAACATCGGACTGTTTTAACTGAAGATAGAGTTTTACCCTGTCAAGAAAACTCCCGCCGCTAAGATCCTGTAAGCTGTTGAAATCCATCAGGTATTTATCGGCAGTAAGATCAGAGTTAGGGGTAACAACATGCACCTGGTAAAAGTGCATGTTGTGCTTACTGACGCTCATATCTGCTGTCAGGTTTTGAAGTATAAATCCGCTTCGTTCCCTGAAAGAAAGCTCTTTAATGTGAAAAAGGACTGTATCACTTCTGGTTGTAAAATTCCTTAAATTTATATTCAGATCATACAACCTCATTGCCTTGAAATTAATTCCCCTTTCCTGCGATTCGCGATCATAAGATGTGAGAGCAAAGAATGAATTAGTAAAAGCAATATGGCTGATATCTAAAGTCCATTTTTTTCTGCCTGCTGAAGTGGTGTCTTTTTTTTGTTGTAGTGCATCTATGATAAACTGAAGATTCAAGGTTCTTGTACTATCGTTAATGAAATTGATCCGGGCACTGTCGAAATGAACCTTACCAACATTCAGGGTATGTGTCCGGGTATTGATTCCCCGTAAACCAACAATAAGATCATTGGCAGCTAAAAGTGTATCTCCATGCTGATCTTTAACTAACAGGTCTTTTAAAATAACATTATTAAACAGACTGATACTTACTCTTTTCAGAGTAACCTGAGCCTCCAGAGTATTTGATATTTCCTTGCTAATGTACTGAACAAGGTAGGTTTGTATGTTGTTATTTTGCAGCAACAGGTAGGAAACTGCCGGAAGTGCGAGAATAACCAGCAGCAGAATAAGTACTATTTTTCTTAAAATTTTAATAATTTTGGATATTTTATAGTTGGTTGAAATGCACCGTAAATACAACGCAAAAAAACGAAAAAAAGTTTAAATCACCCTCATAATAATATAAGAATTTAAGCTGATGAGTATTACTATTTTAGGGATTGAATCTTCATGTGATGATACAGCTGCCGCCATCATAAAGGATGGAGTCATATTATCTAATTCTATAGCTAATCAGGATGTTCATCGTTCTTTCGGTGGTGTTGTGCCGGAGTTGGCCAGCAGGGCTCATCAGCAAAATATTATCCCTGTTGTTGATCATGCTATAAAAAAAGCAGGTATTACCAGAGATGAAATTGACGGTGTTGCATTTACCCGTGGGCCAGGGCTATTGGGATCACTGATGGTTGGTACCTCCTTTGCAAAAGGATTTGCTCTGGCAAGGAATATTCCCATTATCGAAGTAAATCATCTGCAGGCTCACGTTATTTCTCTTTTTATTGATATGCCTGATAAGGAAGTTAAGCATCCCCCTTTCCCTTTCTTATGTCTGCTGGTTTCAGGAGGGCATACACAACTGATGAAAATTACAGGCCCACTTGAAATGGAAGTAATCGGGAAAACCATTGATGATGCTGCCGGTGAAGCTTTTGATAAATGCGCAAAAGTTATGGGATTGCCTTATCCGGGCGGTCCTCATGTAGATAAACTTGCACATCAGGGTAATCCTGAAAGGTTTAATTTTGCAAAACCAAAAGTTGAAGGGCTCGATTACAGCTTTAGTGGGTTAAAAACATCTTTTCTGTATTTTTTGCGTGATGAATTAAAAAAAGACAAGCAATTTATTGATAAAAATCTTAACGATTTGTGTGCTTCTCTCCAGCATACAATTATTAATATCCTGATGGAAAAACTTATAATCGCAGCCCGTGGGGAAGGAATCAGGCATGTTGCTCTAGCCGGGGGTGTTTCTGCCAACTCCGGTTTAAGGGAGGCATTTGAAGATCTTAAAATATCCAGAGACTGGGAGGTATACATACCTGCATTTAGTTTTAGTACTGATAATGCAGCCATGATTGCCATGACAGGTTATTTTAAGTATATGAGGAAGGAGTTTGCCAGTCAGGATATTGCACCGGCAGCACGTCTGTAATTATCTCAAAAATCTCATGCCTGAAATGTTTTAAAAATTGTGCATGATGATTGTTGAAAAAGGAACTCCACTTATCAGATTTTTTATCTGCCGTCTGAAAACCAGTCTTTCCCTTCCATTACCAGATTGTCAAACATTTTTTCAAGCCCTGGATTAAGCCCTCTGCATGCCTCAACAACCTGCTCTGCCCATAAAATATATTTGTATTTGCGGCTGGTAGACCATTTAATAGGATAGTTAATTATGTCATAAATGTTGCAGATCTTATCTGCAATTTTAATTTGTTTTGCCTCATCTGAAAGGCCTGGAGCTTCTCTAACCTGTCTGGCTTTTCTGATATTGGAAGATTCACTCATATCATCAGTCATTTCAAGGACGATCTTTAATACCCTGCTTCCGAAAAGATCTTCAATTTCTTTTTCTGTGCCATCGGTATCTTCAAGTATATCATGTAACAGAGCAGCAACCAGTATATCCGGATCGGTAATGCCATTTTCTGTTAGAATGTAGGCTACCCTGATGGGATGATTAATATAGGGAATCTCTTTATACCCTTTCCTTCGCTGGGAATAGTGCTTCCCGGCTGCATAGTTAGCAGCTTTCAGAATTAAAGCTGTTTGATTCTGCTCCATCTTAATGTCAAAATTTCATAATTTTTTAAAGTGATAATGCTAAAACAACTTTATTTATGAGTAAATTCCGGAATCAGTTTTCAAACTGAGTGAGTAACTGGCAATTTACATTATTTTTTAATAAGCTCCAATGTTTGACATATATCATAAAAATTTCTATTTTTAAAAATATTTTTCGATAGACGTATGGAAAACTTAATTATTTCGGGAACGAAAAAGACCCCTGCTGTGTTTTTTTCCCAGGATGGAAAACTTCACGTCCAGGGTAGATCCATTCCTGAAGATCCAACCGTTTTTTATGATCGGCTCTATCTTTGGATATATGAATATTGCCAGCATCCTGCCCCACAAACCGAATTTGATGTACATATAGAGTACTTTAATAGTGCTTCTTCAAAATCATTGCTCGTGCTTTTGAGAGAATTGACCGGAATTAATTATAACGGTTATAAAGTACAGATCAACTGGCATTATGAGAAAGAGGATGATGATATTTTGGAAAGAGGGGAATATTATCAAAATATACTTGATTTTAAGTTTAATTTTATCAAAGAAGATCAACCGCCAAAAGTTTAATTATCAATCAGGTATTGTTGTTTTCTGTCAATCTCCTCTTGTTAGATTGAGTCTATGCTGATTTTACAGGATAACATTTGTTTATTTCATTTTCGGAGTGACTTCCTTTTTATTAATTATTATCATTTCTGATTCATTTGCATGCGTTTTTCGTGTTATAACCAGTATCACAATAAAGAAAAATGAATTTTTTTTTAAAAAAAAATCATCTTGTATTGCAAACGTTTGAAACAACCTTTCCAACCCTGCCAAACCCGTCAAAACACCTGTATTTATAGGCCTTACAAGTAACTGAAGTTTGCTTTTCTCGAAATTTTATGCCTAAATTTGATATGTTCTTTTATCAATTATTCAATGAATAATAACTACTGACATATCACATGAAGAAAAAACCCTCACTAAGCTTTTGGCAAATTTGGAACATGAGTTTCGGATTTCTGGGAATCCAGTTTGGTTTTGCTCTTCAGAATGCAAACGTAAGCCGCATTTTTGAGACACTCGGAGCAAAAATCGATAACATTCCAATTCTCTGGATAGCTGCACCAGTCACAGGATTGATCATTCAGCCCATAATAGGCCATATGAGTGACAAGACCTGGGGAAGGCTGGGCAGAAGAAGGCCCTATTTTTTAGCTGGTGCAATTCTTGCTTCACTGGCGCTTGTTATAATGCCCAACAGTGCTGCGTTATGGATAGCTGCAGGTATGCTCTGGATTATGGATGCTTCCATTAATATAAGTATGGAACCATTCAGGGCTTTTGTTGGCGATATGTTACCCTCCCGCCAACGTACTGCTGGTTTTGCAATGCAGAGCTTTTTTATAGGAACCGGGGCAGTAATTGCATCGGCTTTGCCTTATATGTTGACTAACTGGTTTCATATCAGTAATACAGCCCCCGAAGGTATGATTCCTCCTTCAGTTCAATGGTCCTTTTATCTTGGTGCCGCTGTATTTCTGCTGGCAGTAGTATGGACTGTCGTCCGGACCAAAGAATATCCTCCTGAAGAACTGGAATCTTTTGTGCCTGAGAATCCTGAGGAAGAACAAAAACATATTGCCCACGAATCGTTGTTGCCTGCCGCTAAATTCATCAAAAATTCAATTTTCTGGATGCTGGCAGGTGTTGCAGGAATTACACTGGTATTTTTTGAAGACTGGGAAAAAGAGCTGTATATTCTGGCAGCCGGTTTACTGGCTTTTGGAATAATTGTTTTGCTGACCGGTTTATTTATTCGTTCAGGAAGAAATAAATCAGGATTTGTTGAAGTGATCAACGACATGTTCAGAATGCCCAAAACGATGGGGCAACTGGCTCTTGTTCAGTTTTTTTCATGGTTCGCTCTTTTCGCCCTGTGGATTTATACAACTGCTGCGGTAACCAGTCATATTTACGGTACGAGCGATACAACCTCTCAATTATATAATGATGGTGCCGACTGGGTGGGTGTATGTTTCGCAGCCTATAATGGTTTTGCCGCAATTCTGGCATTTCTGCTGCCTGTGCTGGCAAAATTCACCAGTCGCAAAGTAGTACATACGATCGCTCTGATTGGGGGTGGGATTGGATTAATATCCATTTATTTTATTTCAAATCCCAATCTTCTTATTGTTTCAATGGTTGGCGTAGGCCTTGCATGGGCCAGCATACTATCGATGCCCTATGCCATTCTGACGGGTTCTCTGCCGCCTAAAAAAATGGGTGTGTATATGGGAATTTTCAACTTTTTTATTGTGATTCCTCAAATTGTGGCGGCTTCCCTGCTGGGTTTCTTAACGAGGGAACTTTTTAACGATCAGGCTGTTTATGCACTCGTTACAGGCGGTTTTTCCATGATTTTGGCAGCTATACTCGTTCTGTTCGTCAATGATGTTGACAGACCAGAGAAATAATATGATGAAAAAAAGCAAAGTTTTCCCGGATTTGACAGAAAGAAGGAGCTTGAAAGATTAACAAAGGTAAAAGAAGAATGATTTTATGAAGCAGTATCTCACGCTTGACGAATGGAAAATAATTGAAGAAGGATTTGATCCTGAAAAGAACCGGATATCCGAGAGTTTATTCAGTATTGGCAATGGCAGAATGGGTCAGCGGGCTAATTTTGAAGAGGCATATTCCGGCAATACCCTGCAGGGGAATTATGTCGGAGGTGTTTATTTCCCTGATAAAACGCGTGTTGGCTGGTGGAAAAATGGTTATCCTGAGTATTTTGCCAAAGTACTGAATGCAGCAAACTGGATAGGGATTGACATTGATATTGAAGGAGAGGCATTGGATCTGGCTATTTGTAAGGTGAATTTCTTTCGTCGTGAACTGAATATGAAAGAGGGATACCTCCAGCGTGTATTTGAAGTTGAATTGCCCAGTACAAAAAAAATCCAGGTAAAGGCAACACGGTTTCTCAGTATGGCCAGACATGAAGTCGGGGTTATTAAATATACTATTGTAGCCCTTAATTTCAATGGCCGTGTTACAATCACACCTTACATTGATTTTGATGTTAAAAATCAGGATGCAAATTATGATGAGAAATTTTGGGAGGAAATAAATCATAATGTGGAATATACCAGGGGGTACGTAAATGCACGTACAAAAAAACTTGATTTCCATGTGTGTGCTGCTATGGATTATTTTATTACCCAGCACGGTTCAAAAGTAGGTATCACACCTGACTCAGCTGACCAACGGAAATATATAAGCAGTAGTATGTCACTTAATATGAAATCAAATGAAGAGATCACTGTTTATAAATTTGCATCTATATGTTCTTCCCTTAACCATCCTAAAGAGTTTCTTGTAGAGAATACTTTGAATGTTCTTAATAACGCAATGCTCTCAGGATATGATAAGCTTCTTGATGAACATAAGCAAGCCTGGGAGAAAAAATGGCGGGAAAGCGATATTGTTATTGATGGAGATGTCGCAGCTCAGCAGGGAATCCGCTTTAATATCTTCCAGCTTTACCAGACTTATACAGGGGATGATGAGCGGCTTAATATTGGACCAAAAGGCTTTACAGGAGAAAAATATGGCGGAAGTACCTACTGGGACACAGAAGCCTACTGTCTGCCTTTCTACATGAGTACAGCTGATGAATATGTAGCCCGAAATTTGCTTTTATACAGGTATAAACATCTTCAAAAAGCCATCGAAAATGCTGAAAAACTTGGGTTTACAGGTGGAGCAGCCCTTTATCCGATGGTGACAATGAATGGAGAAGAATGTCATAACGAATGGGAGATTACTTTCGAGGAGATTCATCGGAATGGTGCCATTGCTTATGCGATCTTTAATTATGTAAGATATACCGGACATAAAGAATATCTTATCGAATATGGACTGGAGGTGCTGGTTGCTATCGCCAGGTTCTGGGCACAGCGGGTGAATTTCTCCAGAGAAAAAAATAAATATGTCATTCTTGGAACAACTGGTCCCAACGAATATGAGAACAATGTAAACAACAACTGGTATACCAACCGGATTGCCTGCTGGACTATGGAATATGCAATGGAAGCAGCTTCTTACGTCTCAGATTCAGCTCCCGAAAAATATACTGAGCTGGTACAAAAGATTAATTTTAACCAAACCCGGGAAATAGACAACTGGAGACATATAATTGAGAATATGTACTATCCTGTAGATGAAAAACAAGCAGTTTTTCTTCAACAGGATGGATATCTGGATAAAGAACAAATGTTGGCAGATGATCTTCCACGGAAAGAAAGACCTATTAATCAGCATTGGAGCTGGGACCGTATCCTCCGGTCATGTTTTATAAAACAGGCTGATGTTCTTCAGGGGTTATTCTTCCTTGAAGATCAGTATGACAAGGATACACTTCTCAGAAATTTTGATTTTTATGAGCCAAGAACTGTTCATGAATCTTCTCTCTCTCCCTGTGTACATTCTATATTGGCTGCCCGCCTTGGTGAAGAAGAAAAGGCTTACGATTTGTATTTGAGGACGGCCAGACTGGATCTGGATGATTATAACAATGAGGCTTCCGAAGGTTGCCACATTACCTCCATGGCCGGTACTTGGATGTCGGTGGTTATGGGATTTGGCGGAATGCGAATAGTGGATGATAAACTTACTTTCCGGCCTTTTATCCCAAGGCAGTGGAAATCTTATGCTTTTAAAATTCAGTTCCGGTCTCATATCATTTCTGCAAAAGTAACCAGTGTGGAAGTGATTATTACTAATCAGTCTGATCGACAGCTTGATCTCGTTGTTTTTGATCAATCACTGACTATTGATCCGGAAAAAAGCCTGGCAGTAGCACATCACCAGGCCGCCGGTACCTGAAAATATCATTACACCTAAATACTAAGACCATGAAAATCCCGGAAAATCGTACCAATAATGTAAGTAATAAGAACACTTTGTTTAATAACAGACAGTTAATCCTGATACTTATCGGTTTCTTTTTCATGTTACAACCGGTAATATCCCAAAAAGCTGAGATTAAAAGGGTTGAGCCTCTTTGTTGGTGGGCCGGAATGAAAAATCCTGATTTGCAGCTTTTGGTATATGGTTCCCAAATTGGCAATGCTGAAGTTTTCCTTCAATATCCCGGGGTGGAGCTAAGAGAAGTGATCAGGGTTCCTAATCCTGATTATTTATTTATTAATCTTCGCCTGGCAAAAAATGTCAA
>DASQZP010000331.1:0-11722 GCA_035638655.1 Bacteroidales bacterium | reverse complement strand
TAACGTCGTGTCACGAGATCAACCGGGGAAGTATCATGTTCTCCCATAAAATCGAGTGTATATGATTTTTGCTCCCGCATTTCGGTTATCTTGTCAATATAATTTGTGGGCGGAATTACCTGGGCCCTTACAGCATGATCATAACCAATTGATAATTTGGAATCCATCAGGCTCAGGTAATAAGGTGTGATGCCAAAGGCAACTTTGTTTTTTACAGCTTTTTCTATTGATTCTTTCTGGCGGGAAGATAACTCAATCAATTCATTCAGGGGCTTTAAATTTCTTATTACATTGCGCAGTTGCCAGTGATAATCATTCCAGTCATTTTCATCTGCGTCAAAATAGCGCAGGATTCGTTGCTGGTTTTCTTTCCGCCAGCCAATTGCCTCTTCTTCGAGCCCTGAAGGATACTTCCTGAAATACTTTTGCATGGTTGATCCAAGCTCATCCAGCATTTCCATTCTTTTTAGAGCAGCCTTTCTGCCTTTTTGTTTCAAAAATTCAGGAATTCCTTTTTTTATATTGTTGTCTTCAATATATATACCGGTTTTCCCGGATATGCCTCTGAATAGATTGATAAACTCCATCAAAAAACCGGGCGAAAGATAATTATCTAATTCCGTGGTGCGGTTTTGTGCCAGTTTCCATAAGCTGTCAAGTGCCGAAAATCCTGTCCGGAATTCGTTGATAGGCCCCAGGATGCTCCTGAACACTCTTATACATTCACGAACAGTTGATTTCTCAAGAATATGCAGGTCATTATCCACATCGAAAACCTTTCGTTCTTCCCTGTCTAAATAACCATATACGGCTTCGCGTGCCACTTCAAGATCTTTTGCGGTCAGCAGAATATTATAGATTTCCGGTCCCGATTCCCATAAACGATTTAGGTAGGCTTCATAATCTGCTTTAAAATGAGGCTTAAACAAGCTTACTTCGTCAGTAAAAACATCGTCAAATATTTTTGTGCTGATCCATTTCAGCCTCCGTTGACTGGATTGGGCATTTTCATTACCCCTTTTGTTTCTTATTTGATGGCTTTGCTGATGCATGAGTCGAATAATAAATAATAAATACGCAGATCTGTAAATGACATTTCTATAACAAGTTAGTGATTTTTTGTGAGGATAACAATGTTACTGAACAGATATTGTTTGCCGGCTGAAAACTGTTTATGAATGAGTAATGAGCTGGTGGAAAAACCTTGTAGATATTCCTTAATCCGTTTAAATATTTTAAAATATAAATATATAGATAAGTGCATAGTAACAATTTTAGTTTTATTTTTGCTGGCCGAAATGTGTAACAACAGGTTTTATAAATTTAAGGAGTGAGAAGATGATAGAAGAAATAGTGAATTATCACAAATATAATGAGAAGCTTGCAGCTGGCGGACAACCGACTGCTGAGCAACTGGAAGCGCTAAAAAATGAAGGGTATGAAGTGATTGTAAATATTTCCACTCCTTCAGCACGTAATTTTTTACATAGCGAACATTCGGAAGTAGAAAATCTGGGAATGTATTATGTGCATTTCCCGGTTGATTGTTCAGCCCTTGACCCTGTTCATTATAGCACATTCAGCGGTATCATGAAAGGGATTTCCGGCAGAAAGGTATTTGTTCATTGCGGGGGTAATATTAAAAGTTCGAATCTGATTCACATGTATCATGTGCTGGAAGAAGGTATGGATGAGCGAATTTCCTTTGAAACCTTGCTTAAAATTCAGGAGCCGGAGGAAAAATGGAACAATTACTTTAAAATGATGGGGATGAGGGGTGTTTATGCAGAAATTTGAGCGATATTAATTTGCTTTGTGGTCAACATTATCTCCTTTAGAAACCATTTCAAACTATTGAAATTTTATAACTGAACTCATAATTTTTTTTTAGTTCAGTATCTCCTGCTGATGCTCTCATGTATGGACATTGGGCCTGATAGCAAAATTAGTTTATAAGTGTTTGATTTTTTTAACATTCTGTAAATATCGGGAATATTTTATATATTTGCGTGTGCGCACACAGTTTTTCTAAACCTAAATCAAACAATATGAAGAAGAACAATCCACATTTTCTATCAGCTACTAATAAGATGAAATTTTTACTTGCATTTATTTTTTTACCATTATTATTGAATGCACAGAAACGGGATCTTCAGTATTACCTGTCCCAGGTACCTTTTGACATGCCGGAAGTTACAGTCCCCGCTTTTCAGGATAAAACCTTTACCATCACAGATTTTGGGGCAGTGGGTGACGGGCATACGTTAAATACCGATGCTTTTGCCGCAGCCATTACCGCGTGCAGTGAAGCTGGAGGGGGACATGTAATTGTACCTCCCGGATTATGGCTAACAGGTCCTATTGAGATGAAGAGTAATGTTGACCTTCATGTAGAACGCGGAGCTCTCGTTCAACTTACTTCTGACAGAACCAAATATCCGATGATTAAAGCTTCTGCAACCAGCAGTCGTTACGTGCCAGCTTCACCAATACATGGCTACGGTCTTAATAACATTGCCATCACCGGAAGCGGAATTATTGACGGAGCAGGAGATAGCTGGCGACCTGTTAAAAAATCGAAAACCACTGAAGACCAATGGAACGATCTTGTGAAATCAGGCGGCGTAGTAAGTGAAGATGGCAAAATATGGTGGCCATCCGAAGAAGCTATCAAAGGCAGAGATTACTTAAAAAAGATGAATAAAGAGGTGGAAAATCCGGGACCGGAAGATTATTTGCCGGCACGGGATTATATGCGTCCCTATATGGTTTACCTGGTTGATTGCCGCAATGTACTTATAGAAGATGTAACAGTCCGGAATTCTCCAAAATTTGTTATCTATCCAAACGATTGTGTAAATGTTACCATTCGACGGGCAAATGTATATAACGAATGGTGGGCCCAGAACGGTGACGGAATAGATATCAGTGCCTCAAAAAATGTGATTGTTTATAAATGTAATATTAATGTTGGTGATGATGGTGTTTGCATGAAGTCAAGCGGAGAGGGACCGGAGTCAGGCACGTTCAATGTTGAAAACGTACTGGTAGCTGGCTGTAATGTATACCATGCCCATGGAGGTTTCGTGATAGGAAGTAATACCAATGGAAATGTACGGAATGTGTTTGTTACTGATTGTAATTATATTGGAACAGATATCGGAATCCGTATGAAAAGTACTGCAGGGAAAGGTGGAATTGCCGAAAATATTTATATTAAAAATATATACATGACGAATATTGTGCATGCTGCAATTTCATTCAATACTTTTTATCAGAATGTACCAGCTGGCACTTCCCGTGATACGAGTGATCACATTGCGAGGCATGATGTGCCGGTCTTCCGGAATTTCCATATTGAAAATGTGTATTGCAGAGGTGCCCGGCAGTCTGTTTACATGATGGGACTCCCTTTTTCCCCGATACAGGATATTTACCTGGACAATGTTTGGATCAAGGCTGAACATGGTGCCGAAATGACCAATGTAAAAGGAATACATTTTAATAATGTAAAAACGGATATTCAGAAAGGACCCGTTTATTCTTTTTCATCAGCGAACGGAATCACCATTAATAAAGGTTACATGCCCGAATCAGCTAAAGTATTTATAAAGGCTTCAGGACAAAATGTCAGCAATATTGTAGTTACAGATACAAAATTGCCAGAAGCGGCAGGAATTATTCAGACTACTGAAGGAGCATCTTTGAAAGCTGTTCAGGTTAAATGATTTATTTAAAAAAGTATCATCCGCAGTATCTTTTTGATGCTGCGGTTTTTTTACTTCAACTTTTCATTCAGCTCCATTGCGTCTAACGGAGCATTGGCCTCCATATCATTATTGAAGTAAGCAAAAACTTTTTCCGAACCGGCCTTTTTTATTTCTTTGGACCAGTTTTTAAGCTCTTCATCGGAATATTTATAATGATACCATTCTTTTTTGTTTTCACCGTGAAATCTGAAATAGGCTATTTTATTGCTGGAATGTATAATGTTTAATTCGGAAATCGGCGATGAAAGACTGCAAAATCCTATTTGGTTCTCATCGAGAATCTGCATGATTTCCTTAGTCATCCATGAGGCATGACGGAACTCGATAACATGCTGAACCTCTTCAGGTAATAATTTAATAAATGAACTCAGTTTTTCGTCGTTCTGGTGCAGATTGCCTGGTAACTGCCAGAGTATGCATCCAATTTTCTTTTGCATTGTTAGTACGCGCTCGAAAAAATTATCAAGAGCATTTTTGAGGGTGTCATCTGCCTTTAGTTTCTTGGTGTGGGTAATGTAACGGCTTCCTTTAAAAGTAAACAGGAAATCATCAGGTGTGTTTTCGTCCCATGATTGAAGCGTGGTTTCTGCCGGCAGACTATAAAAGCTATTGTTAATTTCAACTGTATTGAACTTTTCAGCGTAATAGGATAACCAGTCACCGGATTTCATATCCTCCGGATAAAATGGGCCTCGCCATGATTTATAATGAAAACCGGAACAGCCAATGTAATATTTATTGCTTTTGCTCATAGTAAATTCTTATTTTTCAGTCAGCCTATACAGATATGTCAATATTTTATAAGTATGCATTCAATTGCTTTATTTTGATTGAATATAAAATATGATTATCGGATTATGTTCCTAATCTATCGTTTTAGATATAAAATATTAAACTAAAAGTTAAGATGAAATCCTACCCACTGCCCCTTAATCCCCTAAAGGGGGGCTCACACACGAATTTACCAAATTCAAATTCGGAACTATTTTGTGCGCGGGATCCCCTTTAGGGTAACTGAGCGAAGCGATCTCACGACCAGCATGAGCCTGAGCAAGTGTGAGGGAGTAAACAGGGGCTGAGTGAAAGCAATTTAAATTCATTTCGTTTTAATAATATTTATCATTCCTGATAGTCATATAATTTTTTTAGGTATAGAATACGATAATCATTATATAAAATTAAAAAAAATATCTGAATGACCGGACCTGATATTTCTTAAAAGAGAGGAGCATTTATCGTCTTCTCATTACAGATTGTATTATGGTTTGAAAAGATAAATTTATTTAGGTAATCAGCATAAACATGTAGGGTACAAAAAAAATTTGATTGTATTTCAAAAGCATCATAAACAGGGAGAACTATTTGATTCTGAGAAGTTTTTTAGGTTTAAATCAAAAATGTCCAAGCCGGTAGGTATTATTCTGCATGATTTTCCGGTTCACGGATGTTGATTTTTGGCAGGTTGGCTTTGCCATTTACTGCAGCAAGGGGAAGACAGAGAATAAATGTTGTACCTTCCCCCGGAGTGCTTCTAACATCGATTGTGCCATTGTTCATCTGGGTAAACTCATAAACAAGTGTTAATCCAAGACCCATGCCCTTTTCTTTAGATGTACCCGAAGTACTGATTTTTCCCAATGGATTGAACAGGTTTTTCAATTTTTCTTCCGACATGCCAACACCATTGTCAGATACCTGTATTTCAGCCATTGATTCAACCTGTGAGGAGGAAATAATAATTTCACCACCATCATGTGTGAATTTAAGTGCATTGTTTAACAAATTCCGGAATACAGTCAGCAGGGAATTTTTGTCGCCGATCACAACTATGTTCCTGGTTGAAATATGTTTAATGGTAATATGCTTGACTCTTGCTGTGGACTCATAGATTTGAACAGATTCTTCAATAAGTGTGTTTAATGCAAGATTTTCTGGTGTATAGGGAATTTTACCCTGTTGTTTGACTGCCCAGCTTAAAAGATTGTCAAGCAGTGTAGACATTTTAGAGGAGGAAGACTCCATAAAACCGGCAATCTCCAGTAATTGTTCCTTGTCATCAATATATTCCCTTAATAAAGTTGAGACGCTGGCAATAGCACCTATCGGTCCGCGTAAATCATGAGACAGTATGGAAAAAAATCTGTCTTTTGTATGATTTAGTTTTTCCAGTTCATTATGTTGTTTTTGCAAAATCAATTTTTGTTTTTGCAGAATCCTGAAATATTTCTTGTTTCTTTTACTGTTCCGGTAGATTAAAAATGTTATTGTGCTTATAAATAATATTATACTCACCAGACCCATTCCGACCAGTTGCTGAATCTTTTTTGTCTTGCTCAGGCTATCTACCTCGTTCTGTTTTTTTGAGACCTCATAGGAAGTTCTGAGGTCAGCCATTTGTCGGATATCTTTAAGGTTATTTATACTGTCACGGTATGCTACATAAGACTTATAATACAAAAGAGCGTTGGAGTTGTCTCCCGATGCTTCATATATTTCTGATAATTTGAGGCTGGCATCTCTTGCTTCTTTTTTGAGTCTTTCCTTTGTTGCAATTTCAAAACTCTCTTTTGCATATTTCAGGGCTTCCTCAGTCTCATTTTTCTGTAAAGACATTTCTGCCATAGAGAGCATATAAGCCGCAACAGGATAATAATCACCAGACTTTTTAAGCATTTTTACTGCTTTGGCCAGCACTGATTCAGCTTTTTTTGTTTTTCCCTCTTCGGCATATACCAAACCAGTATTGCCGAGATTGTAGGCTATGCCAACATCATAACCTTTTTCTTTGAAAATGGCCATTGAATGGTTGAAATAGAGTAATGCAGTATCCAGCAGGTGATTTGTACGGTAAAGTTCACCGGTATTCAGAAGTGCAGTGGCCAGTCTGACGGAATCAGCAAGTTGGGAAAGAATTTGTATCGATTTATTATAATAGTCAAGCGCATTTTTTAAATTTCCCTGGGTCTGGTAAACATTTCCGATTGCAATGTAGGTGGAAGAAATACCCCTGTGATCGCCCGCTTTCCCGTACAAATCTGCACTTTCAAATAAAGTCCTCAGGGCATCAGTGAGATTACCCATTAATTCGTAGGCCTGCCCAATATCCAGTTTAGCCGCTGCCATGTTCAGATAATTGTTTGTCTTCTTCGCAATGGCCTCTGCTGCTTTAGCATAATACAACATTTCTGACGGGGATGTACTGTATTCGGAAATTGTTTTAGCCAATCGGTATTTCGTGGAATCCGGCAAATTTATTTCTGATTCATAGAGTTGTTTCAGACTGTCTGCTTTCTCTTTGTTGAGAATTTGGGATGAAGCATTTGAAACGTTCAGGACTAATGCCGAGCTAAACAAAAATAACAGTATACGCATGACGTTTTTGGGTTTAGTTTGGGGCTTTAACCTTTAATGTCGGATCATCGAGGTGAATTTTGTCATCCGGGGTTGTATACTGAATTGAATAAGGTTCCTCTGCTCCGGGCAATGCATTTAAACTTATTGTACCTGACCATGTACCATCTTTATTAGGGGTTGGATTTGCAGAGAAGATGTTTGTTTTGTTTTTTGAATAAACATTATTAATGGCTTTAATCGAGTCGTTATGCAGTTCCCAGAGGACATCGTCACCAGCTTCCACATCAGAGGTGAGGGTATTGTCATGCCATTTGGTACCACTTTTATTTTTAAGCTTAAGCACAGTGGTCCCGTCTTTTTTGCTTTTTGCTTTTAGAAAAATTGTTTCAGTAGCCATGGCGGAAGATGTTTAAGTTTATATCTCGGTTAACATATTGGTATTTAAAATGTTAATAATTATATAACCGTTTAAGATAAAGAATTTAAAGCTTCTGCATAAATCTGTTTATACAACCAGCTGAATACAGCGGTAAAAAGGATGAATACCAAAGAGTTATTCTAAATTGTATATAAATAGCAGTTAGTTAATTTTTCAAATTAAATTTTCTGAAACAATTTGGTCAGGTTCTGAAGGCTTTGATCAGCTATTCCTGAATATGTATTTTTCTTTCTCAATATCCGCCAGAAACCGGGAAGGCAGGTGAAAAAAGGCATCCCAGGAATAAATATTTTCCGGGAAAGTAATGTATAATTCCTCTTTAGCCCGGCTGCAAGCCACATAAAAAAGTCTTCTTTCTTCTTCCATCTCTTCAATGTCTTTTGCTCTGTTTGATGGGAACAGTCCATCCAGTGCATGAGGAATAAAAACGGCATACCATTCCAGACCTTTTGCAGAATGGATAGTGCTTACAGTGATTTTTTCGTTTTCTTCTCCCTCATCTATAAGTGGTGTTGACTGGTCAGCGACTCTTTTAGAAGGCGGGTCGAGCGCAAAATCAGAAAGAAACTGGTCGAGTCGGTTGTATTTCTTTGAAAGATCGGTTAACACTTCTACATCAAGCATTCTCTGCTGAAAATCCGTTTCTCTTGCTTTGAGCAGTGGTGCATAGTATTCCCGGATAATCTCAATTTTTTGTGTGAGTGAATATTCAGAACTGCCGGCTTTCGAAAGCATTTGCCCCAATGCAAACAAATCATCATAAAACCTTTTCTTTCTGAATGCTTCGAATGACAAATTCCCGTTTGTTTGCTGTAATCTTTGTATAACATTACCTGCAGTAACCATTCCAACCCCTCCGATATATTTGAGTACCCGGTGCCAGGCCACTGCATCTGCCGGGTTGTAGGTCAGTTTCAGATAGGCGATAATATCCTTGATATGCATCCGCTCGCTGAATTTAAATCCTCCCACTACTATATACGGAATACCACGCCGGTTAAGCTCTGCCTGAATATATCGGTTATGCCAGTCGGCTCTGTTCAACACAGCAATTTCTGATAAAGATATTCCTTTGTCAATGAGTTCCATGATGCGGTCGACAATAAAAGCCGCCTCGTCATCCTGACCGTAAAGCCTTTGAACAACAGGTAAGTAAGGGTGTTTGTTGCCTGTAAATAATTTTTTTCTGAATCCGATTTTGGCATTATCAATTACCCCATTCATGAAGTCAAGTACTTTCTGATTACTTCTGTAGTTCTCTTCAAGTTTTATGACCTGACATTCAGGATATACAGCGGGAAATCTCAGTATATTTTCATAATTGGCACCCCTGAAAGCGTAAATACTCTGAGAATCATCTCCTACAACCATTACACGGTGATGTTTCTGCGCCAGCAGGTGGACAATATCATTCTGTACAGCATTCGTATCCTGGAATTCGTCCACCATGATATATTGATATTGCTTTTGCAACAGTTCCCTGAACCTGGGGTTTTGTTTCAATCCTTTCCTGAGCTCTTCCATCAGATCATCAAAATCAAGCAGCCGGCTGGCTTTCTTATACCTGGCATAGCCTTCGGCAATCAATTCAATATCTTCAATATATTCTTCCAAGCCGGTATATTGTTTTCTTATGATTGCCTTAATAGTGGTATCTTTATTTTTTGCATAGGATATGATTTCCTGAATGCGATTTTTCCGGGGAAATTTTTTATCTCGAGTATTAAATTTCAACTCAGTTCTGATGAGGTCAATAACATCTTCTGAATCGCCGGTGTCGATAATGGTAAAATTTGCAGGTAATTGCAGCAGGTTACAATACCGGCGCAAAACATAACTCGCAAATGAATGAAAAGTACCTCCGGTGACATTACCGGCTCTTTTTTCGTGAAGCAGTGTTTTAACCCGATCCAGCATTTCTCCTGCAGCCTTCCGGGTAAAGGTAAGCAGCAATATTGATCCGGGATCTGCTCCTTTCTCTATCAGGTAAGATACACGGTGGACAATTACCCGGGTTTTACCGCTGCCGGCACCTGCGATGACAAGAACGGGCCTGTCCGTGGTAACTGCGGCTGCAAGCTGTGCCCTGTTTAAAACTGCAGCGTAATTTACCTTATAGTTGGTAAAATCTTGTGGCTGAAGGTTATCGGTGTTCAGTGTGATTTTATCAATATTTTGGGTAATTCTTTGAAGCTGAGTAATTTTTTGTTCAATATCTGAAGGAATTAGTATCTCCGGATAGTCATCTGTGGTGGCAGGAAACCTGAATTCGTGTGCATAGTCAACAGAACTATTCTGTTGCTCACCCGGAGTTACCCGGTTTAAAAATTGCTGTAACAATTCTTCCCTGTTTCCAATATCAGGATTATCAACAGGTAATTTATTTTCAGCATCTTTATCCTGATTTTGTTCCTGTGTATCCTTCTGCCGGGAAAATAATTTATTGATGTGCCTGATCAGAGCCATGAATTGATTATTTTGTAAGCATAAATAATGCAGGTAATATAAGCAATTACTGTTAATTAAACACAAAAATTTATAAACACGAAACAAGGATGGTGAATGCCGCGTGGTACAGGCTATAGATTATAAATATCTTATTGTGACGTTAAAAATGTCAATCAGGTATTTCCCTCAGGAAGGCTAAAATAAAATGTACTGCCTTTCCCTTCCTCACTTTCAGCCCAAATCTTACCATTATTCATATGGATAAAATCATAACAGATCATCAGACCCAACCCGGATCCTTTTTCTCCTGAAGTTCCGTTTTTCCGGATATTCTGTGAACCGGTAAATAAGTTCTTAAGTACTTCTTTTGACATACCTGATCCAAAATCTTTAACAGCGCATTCAATTTGGCTTCCGTTTTTTTGGATGCTGATTTTAATCTTACTGTTGCTATCCGAGAATTTAACTGCATTGGATAAAAGATTACGTATCACGGCATCGATCATGTTGGGATCCGCCTTTACCAGAAAAATTTCATTATTACTGAATTCCAGCGATATTGATTTGTGTGCGGCAATGCTTTTGACAAATTCGATATTGCGGGTTACTATTTCAGTCAGATTAAAAACTTCCGGATGCAGCATGTTATCCGAAATATGTCTGGAACTCCAGTTCAGCAGATTATCTGTAGTTTGATACAGCGTATTGAGGGATTGCTGTAACTGACTGATTAGCTTACCGCGTTTAAGAGCATCGTATTGCTCGTGATTGGCTGAAAGTAATCCACTGAGCCCGAGAAGTGCATTGAAGGGACTTCGCAAATCGTGTGCGATAATGGTAAAAATTTTTTCGTTAATGGCATTCATGTCCTCCAATTCCATGTTTTTATGCACCAGTTCTGCCGATTGTTTTTCGATGCGCTGTTGTTCATCTACCAGCAGGCGATTTTTTGTTTCCACTTCATAGGTCTGTTGTTGCAGTTCCTCATTCATCTCTTCCAGTTCCAGTGTTTTTTCCTCTATCATCCCACTCAATTTTCTCCTCTGTTTGAGCAGCGTCAGGGTTCTTAACCGAACCACTCCAATAATTACAGCGATTAAAATTATTATAGCAGATAACCTGGCATACCAGGTACCCCACCAGGGAGGATAAATTTTAAGTATAACTGAGTCTGATTGCTTATTCCAAACGCCATCATTATTGCTGCCGGTTACTTCAAAAACATAAGTGCCCGGGTCTAGATTGGTGTAAGTAGCTTCTCGTTTGGTTCCTGCATAGTTCCACTCTGTTTCCAGACCTTTTAACCTGTATTTGTACTGGTTATGGGAAGGGTGTATCATGTTAAGCGCTACGTACCGGAAGCTAATGGCATTTTGGCTGTATTTAAGTTTGATCTTTTTACCGGGTGGAATGAGCTGGTTTCTGTTATTTGTTCTTTCAGAAGGAGTATAGTGCAGGTGGAAACCAGTTATTATAATTTTTGGTGCTTTTGTATTAAATTTCAGGTTGTCAGGATTGAATTGGATGAGTCCATGAAGGCTCCCAAAAAATAGCTGTTTTTTACTATTCCTGTAAACTACCCGCGGCACAAACTGATCGGAGGGAATACCATTGGAATTAACAAAGTTGAATGTTTTGCATGTATTCGGATCTAACCTGGTTAGGCCGTGGAGGGTACTAATCCAGAGAAAACCATTGTCATCTTCGGTAA
>DASQZP010000330.1:0-2545 GCA_035638655.1 Bacteroidales bacterium | reverse complement strand
TTCAGTTTGTTCCTTCTTTACTTAAATTTGTTAACCTGTTGAGTATTGGCACCATCGGTTTTCTGATCGTGCTTGCTTTTACATTTCTGTTTGGAAGGGTGTATTGTTCAACAGTATGTCCGCTGGGAATCATGCAGGATGTGATCTCGTACCTTCGTCGTAAATTCAGCAGAAGGAAAAGAATATTCAGATATTCCGGACCCTATACATGGCTGCGATATTCATTGCTTGCAGTTACTGCTGTTCTGCTGTTGTTCGGAAGTGTATTTGCTTTGAATTTACTGGATCCGTTCAGTAATTTCGGTAAGATATTTTCCGATCTGGTACGCCCGGTTTATTTCGGACTGAATAATGTTTCTGCAAAAATACTCAACTCTTTTGGGGTTTATTCACTGTATAAAGTTGAAACGGGCCAACTGAACTATGTTACTCTGATTTATCCCGCGTTATTTTTTGGCCTTGTTTTTTGGTTGTCTTTCAGAAAAGGAAGGCTTTATTGTAATACGGTATGTCCGGTGGGTACTTTTCTCGGACTGGTTTCCAAAGCCTCTCTTTACAAAGTTTCCATTGATGAAAATAACTGTACACGATGCGGAAAATGTTCGGTGGTATGTAAATCAGGTTGTATTGATGTAAAAAACAAGAAGGTCGATTTCAGCCGTTGTGTGGGTTGTTTCAATTGTCTGGATGCCTGTCCAACGCTTGGCATTGATTATCATAACTCCTGGTTTGGGAAGAGGAAATCTCTTGTTATGGAAGAAGTAACTGTTAAGCCTGCAAACACCGATACAGGTAAACGGGATTTTCTTGTCAAATCAATAGCTTTTCTGGCCGGACTGGGTAGTATTAGTAAAGTTTTGCGCGCTCAGTCGGGGACTACTGTTGTTGTTACAAAAGCCAGTACTGTTGCTGAGAAAAAGAATTACGCGGTTTCGCCTCCGGGATCCATTGGGCTTGAGCATTTTAACGAGACCTGTACTGCTTGTCATTTATGTGTTTCGGCCTGTCCGACACATGTCCTGCAACCGGCTTTTCTTGAATATGGTCTCACCGGAATGATGCAACCACGGATGGATTACCATACTAATTTTTGTAATTATGAATGCACAACCTGTGCAGATGTTTGTCCTGCCGGAGCAATTATGCCCTTGACAGAGGAAGCAAAAAAGACAACACAAATCGGCAAGGTGATTTTTGAAAAGGATAACTGTGTGGTGAAAGTTGAAGGTACTTCCTGTGGGGCCTGTGCTGAGCATTGTCCCACCAAGGCTGTGCATATGGTACCTTATGAAGGAGACCTAAAGATCCCTGAGACGGACCAGGATATTTGTATCGGTTGCGGGGCCTGTGAGCATGCCTGTCCGACAAGGCCTTACAGAGCCATTTATGTGGATGGTGATTTCAAACACCAGGTGGCCGAACTTCCGAAGGAAGAAAAACTGGAGGCACCGGATGAGGAAGAAGATTTTCCCTTCTAAAAAATAATGGATATAAAATATGCTAAAAAAAAGCAGATCAATTGTTGATCTGCTTTTTTTTTCAGCATATTATTATTATTGTTGTTATCTCTCAGCTCCTTTAAACATTCTGCTCCATCTGATCTTACCCAGGAAATTCTTGTCTTTATCGAGTGAAAGCCAGATAAACACGGGTCTGCCAACGATATGGTCTTCAGGAACAAATCCCCAGAAACGAGAGTCAGCAGAATCGTGCCTGTTATCACCCATCATGAAATAATAATTCATTTTAAAGGTATAGGAATGGGCCTCTTTGCCGTTTATGTAAATGGTACTGTCTCTTACTTCCAGCTTATTACCTTCATACGGATCAATTATTCTTTTATAAAGCGGCAGATTTTTCATGGTAAGTTCAACAGTAGCACCTTTTTCAGGAATCCATAAGGGACCGAAATAATCTTCATTCCAGTTATATGCCGTATCATGCGGGAAAATATAACTGGCATACTTTCCTTTGTGTCTGGTTGATTTTTCTACCGAGACAACATTAGTAAAGTTTTTGATCTTAGCTACATTTTCTTTGGTCAGGGGAATCAGATAATCTGCATTTGAAGCCATGCTGATGTCACTTCTGGAAATATTCAATCTTTCAAATGCTTTAGGGTTGATAGGAGTTCCGTTTGTTTTAATGATGTACCGGGACTGCATCTTTTTGATATCTTTTTCCGGCATACCGTTAATATATACTTTCCCGTCTATAACCTGTATAGTATCTCCATGAATAGCGACACATCGTTTGATATAATTGTCGCGCCGGTCTACAGGTCTGGCTACCACATCAAAATTATCCCAAACATATTGTCTGGCCTGGCTGTGGTATTTTGCATCAGTTTTAACAGCAGCACCCTGCCGCTGGTCCTGTAGCTTCAATTGTTCGGCATACCCCCGGACAATTGAATAATAGCTCTGTGCCTGCATCTGCAACACAACAGTATCGCCGGCAGGAAAATTAAATACTACAATATCATCATTTTTAACATGGTGAAATCCTTTTAACCTTTTATAGGGAAGTTCGATCCATTCAAGAT
>DASQZP010000329.1:0-4974 GCA_035638655.1 Bacteroidales bacterium | reverse complement strand
ATGATAACAAAGCCCTTAATGTGTGAAAATATTCATGAAACGATAAACAACTTCAAAAAGATTATACATTGTTAATTTATCAGAATAGCCAGCAGGTTATTCAATCCGTGCAACAGAAAGACGATCAGAAAACCATTCTCCTTTCTTAAGAAGGTTGATATATAATAAGTTAAGGAAAATATAATACCTGTCAATGTTGCAGCTACAATATAAAGCAGGCTGTATGAATGAGAAAGACCAAACAGTACAGAAGGGATCAGCACCGACAGCCAAAAAGTATACCGGCTTCTTCCCGCTAACGCTTTAACCATATTAATCAGCAGGAACTGGAAAATAAAGGTTTCAAATAGTGGTATCATTACCACTTCAAACAAAATTATAAGAAAAACATTGTCTACCTGTTCAATGAGTTCAACATTTTCATTTGAAAGATCAATATGAAATAATGTTAAAATCAGGCTTGGTAACAGCAACAAACTGAAAATAATTAAAAAATAATATTTAATATTAATGTTTAGAATTATTTTTCCAGGATGGAACAGAAAGTCTCTCATTGTAATGGGATGAAAATAGAAAGGGTACCTAATATACCCTTTCCGGTATCCATAATCATATAAATTAATGAGTATAACAGCGGGTCATTGCAGCATATTCAGGGTGATCACAAATCATTTCTTCATATGCTGCTGCAAATGTACCAACTACATATCCAATAGCATATAAAATTCCGCCACCATTAATCTGGTTCAACTCATCAAGATTTAGTTTTTCGAGTTCAGTATTATTTAACTCTAAGCTTTTCATAACCTAAAAATTTGAATGTTAATAAATTAATGTGTTTCTTTATAATGATTATAGCCATCTGCAAAACCATGCGCATAATCTGAAATGGCATCTAAAATAGTTAACCAGAGGCCAATTTTCCCTCCATTGATCTCTACCAGTTCATTTTTTTCAAGTTCTTTCATAATTTTTTCAGATTTTATATTCCTCCTACTCTTTTGAAAGGGCTTTTCGGAATCCGCCCTAAGTGGTTTGTGCACAAAACTCAAATACAAGTTATGCGTGTCCACTCTCAAAAAAAAGCAGGGAACATTTTTTTTGGCCTAAGCCACCGAATATTTTTCTTTTCGAATCTTCTGAAACGATCTCAACCGAATAGTTAATCTTTAGATCAAAATCGTGCTTATAGAAATAGGTTTTTCTTATGCGGCTGAAACTGACTGGTGCTCCCATTTCCTTGATCTCCTCAATACAGCGGTAGAGATGACTGGTACTTATGCCCAGAAATGCTGCAAATTCTTCCGGGGTTCCCGTCTTTTCTGCTTTTATTAACCGGTTCATTCGTTGAAGTCGTTCCAGTTGATTGAATGCTTTCACAGCTATTATTTTTTCAGTTACAAGACAATTTGCCCATCAAGAGTAATGCGAATACATTTTCAATCTAAAAAAATTATCTCCAGGCATGTATTCAGGCAAGTTATAGTTTTTCATTCTTCAAAAACAGTCCGGGAACAGAAAAAACAACGAACGGTCATTTTTAAGGGTTGGAAAAGGAGAGGCCCTGCGTGTTGAAAAGAGTTTTAACCATGATTCGTCCAGAAAGCCTTCGGGAGCTATCGGATGACGAAGATTACACTAATAGTGTTTTATAGAAAGAGTCAATGATCACTTTTAACTACGGTGGTTTCTAATAAAAAAATACAAAGATCAATCATAAAGCTACAACACCTAAAATTAACCAACATACTTAATCTGCGCAAAAAATCCTTCGTGGGATTCGTGAAATTAGTGGTTAATAAGAAAAGGCCCGCAGGGTCTAAAGAGAAGAAAACCACAGGCCCGCAGGGCCTAAAAACAGTATTGTTCTGCAGTTAATTATGTTTGCCGCAAACCATGATCATTTAAAAGTTTTCCGTAACTTACCTCCTGCTATCAAAAATTATCATACTATGAATGTCAAATCATTTTTATTTGCCGGTGCCTTAATAATCCTTTGTGCCATCGTTGCAAAAGCACAGGAAGAGAAACCTGGTTCTCCCAAAGAATTTACAATCGACAATTGTGTGTCTTCTTTTAACTGGCAGGATACCATAAATACCGCTGTGGGTTACCAGTTTTGGTTTGTAAACAAGGATTTCATCGACGGACGCACGCTTAAAATGAGTGTGGTAGCCCCCGGATCAGCCACCCATCCGCCTCACCAGCATGCGGAAGATGAGTTTTTCTTTGTACTGGAAGGGACAGCTGAGTTTTACCTGGATGGTAAAACGGCTGTCGGCAAAGCGTATTCCAGTTTCTACTGTCCACCAAACATCCCCCATGGAATCAGGAATATCGGGAAAACAGAGCTTAAATATTTGGTGATTAAGAAGTATACGGAGAAATAAGTAGGAAGACCGAAGTCAGAAGAAGAAGAAGTCAGAAGTCGGAAGGAGGCGGCACCTGACAGCGTTGGCAAACCTGTCAGCGTGAAGGGGATAGAGAAAATGTCGGAAGACAGTCGGAAGTCGGAAGGGAAAAAGATTACGGCATGCCCGATAAATTAGGGGAAATAATAGAGATGAGTTGAGGAGTTGAGGAGTTGAAGAGTGTAGTTGTTGAGAGATGAGATTTTTGCGAACCCCTTTCAATGAAACGCAACCTGCGTAGCAGGCTATTCGTGCCCCCGAAGGTTTTCTGGGCGTGACTAAAAAAAGAAGGCCCGCAGGGCCGTAAAAAGAACTGTACCACGATCCGATCCCTTACAAACAATCTCAAATTTTCAAACATTCAAACAACAGGATAATAAACCGAATTACACGATTTTCTCCCCAAATTCTTCTATTATCTCCCGGATTTGTGATTTTTCCATCATCACCAGGTCAATCTGTCGTTGCAGCAACTGTTCCAGTTCCGGGAACAGATCCAGTCGTGACCCTGGAAAACCACTTACTGCAATATCAATATCCGATTGAGAAGTAAAGGCATATGGATGCATTATGGAACCAAAAAGCCACACGTTGCAGCCGGATAGTTTCCTGAAATAAGCCTGCAATTTAAGAATAACCGCAGCTTTGGTCTGCAAACGCATTTTTTCGAGGAAAGTTTTTCTTTCAGCTTCCTTTCGTGAAAGATTTCCGCGTATCAACTCTATATCATCCTTCCAGTCCATCTAAAAACTGATTAAAGTGTGCCAAATCGGTCAAAACAAAATCAAAATCTCTGTTCAGTCGATCCTGTAAAAGTGACAGTTCCTTCACATCGAGTTCATAATTATAGGCATGTCTGATAAAATGTCGGAATGACTGCAATTTATCCAGTATCCTGTAGCTGTTATCAGATAGTACAGCGGGTCTTGTGCGGGGTACGTCCGTTGACATTCTTCTTAACAATTCAATATAGTAACCTGAATCCATATCCAAATGATTTTCAAAGCTTTTAGCAGTGGATTTAAGCAGATCCTCAACAGCTGTAAACATTTGCTGTGTCTTTAAAGCAAAAACATAAGGTTTATCCGCCTCTTCGAGGGGGATATCCTTTACCTGATGATACAATTTTTTTATCAGCGGAATTTGCTTATTATAAATCCCTTGTAAAAGCCTGAATTGTTCCATTTTGATGAGTCATTATTAACAAAGATAATTTTTTCAACCCTAATTATCAATAATTTAAAATAGGAGGGGTGGTCAATACTCTCCAGGCTTACACCCGGGGCTACCGATGTTTCGCACCTAACGGCGCTTGCAGAGCGGTAATATTTAGATTGATTACAAATCAAACCAGATGGTTTTGAAAGCTTTCCATATGTCACCACTGCATGATAGAATTAATTAAGCATCATCTTATTTTCCCCTTATTTTTGCACTGCAAAAATCCCATTAGCGTAGATTTGCGCAGCAAATCATTAGTGGACATTCGTGGACAACAAAAAATGAATCTTGCGCAGCAAGATGAATATGAAACACAACCTGCGTAGCAGGTATTCGTGAAATTTGTGGTTAAAAAAAAGGTCCTCAGGGCCTTAAAAGAACTTAACCACGAATTACACGTATGGCACGAATGGTTCCGTTGATTATAAAATCTTTATTACCTTCATCGCGTTAAAGCAGCATTCCATGAATAGTTTTACAGGCATTTATTTCCCAGACAATCCTCAACATCCGGCCATCGAAGTCCTTCGCAACATGACCAGGAAACAGAATTTTCAATTGCTGGAGGAACCTAACCTGGTAATCCAGTGCCAACAGCATACCGAAACTGCTTCCAATAATGAATGGTTAGTTGTAACCGATGCTGCTTTCTATAACAAAGAAGAAATGGCCAGCCGATGGGGCTTGCCTGCCGCTTCTCTCCAACAATTGCCGGCAGCTGAATTCATCTTGCAGGGACTTTCTAAGAAAGGTGTTTCCTTCACCGACGGACTGGTGGGTGATTTTGCCATTGTAGCTTATCATCAGCCAACAGATACCTTGTACTGCTTCCGTGACCAGCACGGGTTCCGGCCGCTCTATTACTATCGGCAAAACGGCTTGTTCTTCTTTTCCAACCAGCTGACTAAACTTAGTTCGCTGCCGGGTGTCGATCAAACGCCTGATATGGAATTCGTGGTGGACACGCTGGCAGGCATCAAATCGGACAAAGAGCGTACTTCCTGCCAGCATATTTTCCGGTTGCTGCCGGCACATTTCATGAAGATACAGGACAACCATACTGAATTGAAGCGTTACTGGGATTTTGACCTGTCCAAAGAAATACATTATACCCGCGAAGAAGACTACGTGGAGGCTTTCCGCGAATTGCTGCAGGAATCCATAGCGTGCAGACTGGAAGGCGATCAGGTAGGTGCCGAGCTGAGCGGTGGCCTCGACTCATCCGTGATTGCTGCTGTTGCTGCCGGGTTACTCAGTCAGGAGGGGCGATCCCTTCAGACATTCTCACATGCCCACCCGCCGGAGAAGGATACTGCTGATGTCTTCCCAAAAGATGAAAAAA
>DASQZP010000328.1:0-2527 GCA_035638655.1 Bacteroidales bacterium | reverse complement strand
ATATTAGAGTTTGTTATTATTTTTTAGCATGTTCATTTAAGAACACTGCTGTATAGTTATTAAACATTTGCAGTTAGTAAACCTAAAATTCATTTTTTTGTTAAACAATCAATTAAAGTTTGCGGCACAATTCATGTTGTCCCGGTAAACCAACTATTTTTGTTAACTTTTATAAACCTCTGTTATGAAAAAAATCTTATTCATTTTCTTTACATTTTTATTGCTACCGTCTTATTTGGCGTCAGCACAGGAGGAGGCCCGCCTGATGCGGTTTCCCTCCATTCATGGAGAAAAAATTGTTTTCAGTTATGCCGGCGATCTATATCTGGTATCAGCTGAAGGGGGCATAGCCAGAAAAATCACCTCAGATGTAGGCTATGAAATGTTCCCGAAATTCTCACCTGATGGTTCCCAAATTGCCTTCACCGGGCAATATGACGGCAACACCGAAGTGTATTTAATTCCGGCTGAAGGGGGTGTTCCTCAAAGATTAACCTATACAGCTACCCTTGACAGGGATATTATCTCCGACCGTATGGGCCCCAACAATATTGTCATGAGCTGGACACCGGACGGGAAAAATATCACTTACCGTTCCAGAAAAGAGTCTTTTAATTCATTCAAGGGAGCGTTATTTAATGTAACAGTCGATGGTGGTCTTTCCACACAGCTACCACTGGCCGATGGCGGATTTTGCTCTTATTCCCCTGATGGCAAAAAACTTGCATTCAACAAGATATTCAGGGAATTCAGAACCTGGAAATATTACCGGGGCGGAATGGCCGATGATATCAGGATCTTTGATTTTGACACCAAAGAAATTACCGATATCACCAATAACAAAGCCCAGGATATTGAACCGATGTGGGCCGGTAATGAAATTTATTTCCTTTCCGACCGCGAACGCACCATGAACCTGTTTGTATACAATACAGATACAAAAGAGACCACTCAGGTTACAAATTTTACTGATTACGATATTAAATTCCCCTCTATTGGAAAAAGTAATCTTGTTTTTGAAAAAGGGGGTTATATATATAAGGTAAATCTGAAAACAAAACAGGTTGAGAAAGTAAATATTGAAATTGATAATGATTTCATATATGCACGTCAGGAACTGAAAGATGCCTCGAAAGAAATCAGGGATGCAGATATTTCACCCAATGGCGAAAGAGTTGTATTCTCTGCCAGGGGCGATGTTTATACTGTTCCGGCCAAAGAAGGAGTTACCTACAACCTGACACAAACATCCGGAGTACATGAAAGGGATGCTACATGGTCGCCTGACGGAAAATATATTGCCTGGATTGCTGATAATACAGGAGAATTTGAGATTTATATACAGAAGCAGGATGGCAGTGAACCGCCCGTTCAATTGACAAGCGGTGCTGACACCTATAAATTTACTGCAATCTGGTCACCCGACAGTAAAAAGCTGTTATGGGGCGATCAGAAATTCAGGCTTCGTTACATAGATATTGACAGCAAGAAAGTGACCCTGGTGAAACAGGCAAAGAATTCCAGGATAAATGATTATAACTGGTCACCGGACAGCAAATGGATTGCTTACACTGACCTGGCAGACAACAATATGTCGGTTGTGGATGTCTATAACCTGGATACGAAGGAAACGCATGTAATTACATCTGAATGGTTTGACAATTCCAATCCATCTTTCTCTGATGACGGAAAATACATTGTATTCTCATCAGGCAGAAATTTCAGTCCTACTTACAGCCAGATTGAATGGAACTATGCCTACCTGAACATGAGCAGTCTGTACATGATTCCATTGTTAAAATCAACACCCTCTCCTTTTGCTCCTGAGAACGACATGGTAAAGACAGAGGAGCCTGAAAAAGAAAGCAGTGACAAGAAAGGAAAAGATAAGAAGGAGGAAAAAACAGAAGGAGTACAGGTTAACATTGATTTTGACGGAATTACTGACAGAACCATATCGATTCCCGTTGAACCTTCCAATTATTTCAATCCACAGATGATCGGAAATAAGATTTATTACTATGATTATTCCCGCGGTAATGGAGGATTAACAGCCAAAGTATATGATCTGAAGAAAAAAGAAGAAACAGAGCTTGGCAGTGGCATACGTTATGTTATTTCTGCCAACCATAAAAAGATGCTGGTTCGTGAACATGGCAAATATGCAGTAATTGATCTTCCTTCAGGCAAAATAAGTCTGAAAGAAACCATGGATCTTTCAAATATGAAGGTTATGGTAGACTATGCAAAAGAGTGGAAACAGATATTTAATGAGAGCTGGCGTCAGATGCGGGATTTCTTCTATGTTTCCAATATGCATGGTCTGGACTGGAAAGCCATACATGATAAATATGCCGTACTTGTACCCTATGTAAAACAACGGGATGACCTTACCTATATCATTGGTGAGATGATTGGTGAACTCAGTATTGGTCATGCTTATGTAGAAAGTGGCGACAGACCTGAAGTAAAAAAGATCAAGACTGGTTTACTGGGTGCTCAGCTTACTAAAGATCCCTCAGGTTTC
>DASQZP010000327.1:0-2085 GCA_035638655.1 Bacteroidales bacterium | reverse complement strand
TCGGTATGTATTCATAAAAATATATTCAAAAAGTTTTCATTTGAAACCTATTTGATACCCACAGAAGATGTGAGTCTCTGGCTTCAAATCGCTGGTAAATATCCCCTTTATCAGATAGATAAATATACTTGCGTCGTGAATCTTCACGATGAATCAACTACTCAATCATTTTCTCAAAAATTCACTTTGCGTAATTCTAATGATGAATTAAACAAGCTCAGTTGTGTTTTTGAGTATGAAACGGTGAAAGAGTATCTCTCACGGGAAAATATCAGGAGATACAAGGCACGCTATTATTATTATTATTTCTATAGCAGCTTAAATCGCAGGAAGTTAGGATACATGATTTTTTTCTATTTTAAATACATCTATCATTATCCTAAAAATCTTTTTAGGATTAATACTTATATCGCACTTATAGATATAATTAAAGTCTATCGTCCCTCTTCATTAGAACAATTTAAATTATAAAAGTATGATAATTTTATATCAGAATGTGGAAAAAATTAGATTACAATCATAAGTAGATAGATGTTATGTAGTTATTTGGTAATCAGGGGGGAAACAAGAGAGGAAGATTATGCATGTTTTGGTTATACCATCATGGTATAAAACCAGAAAAAATCCTGTAAAGGGATCATTTTTCGAAGAACAAGCGAGAGGACTACAGATAGAGGGCTTTCAGGTAGGTGTACTTTGTCCACTCTTTGTATCGTACAGCTCTCAGGAAAAGTATTCAATTACTAAAGTTGTTGATAATGGTCTGCCAACATTTACATTGACTGTGAAAGGGATAATTCCACGTAACCTTGAAATTAATTTCTGGTATATTCGCAGACTGGGATATCAGGCATTTAAGAAGTATGTGGAAATCTATGGCAAACCGGATATTTTACATGCTCACACTGTTTATTATGGTGGAATTGTTGCTGAATATATTAGTAAGAAGACAGGAATACCTTATGTCATAACGGAACATTATTCACCATTTGTGAGAGGGTTTATTACCAATAATAAGAAGATAAGAGTAGCAGTTAAGGTTTTTAAAAATGCCAGTCAGGCAATAGCGGTTAGCAGGCCTTTTCGTAAAGATTTAACTCATATACTGAGATTACAGGAAAACTTATTTGATGTTATACCAAATTTAGTTAGTCCGGTTTTTTTTGAAGATAAAAAACCAATTAATCTGGGAGATAATGATACTATCGTTTTTTTCAGTAATTCATTTTTGAGCGATGTCAAAAACCACAAATTGATGTTAGATGCATTTCATATTTTCATTAATTATAAACCGAATGCAAGGTTGGTTATTGGTGGAGGGGGTATTCTTAATAATGAACTGGTCGAATACACCAAAAAATCAGGCCTTAAAGATCATGTGGTTTTCACAGGATTATTATCACGTGATGAGGTCAAAAAGCAATTAGAAAAATGTCATATTTTTCTGTCTACCAGTACGTATGAGACGTTTGGGGTAGTTTTGATTGAGGCAATGGCAGTAGGTAGGCCGGTTATTACAACTGATTCCAGGGGGCCAAGGGATACTGTTACAGATATTAATGGCCGAATAGTGAAAAGTTGGAGAGCGGAAGATTTTGCAAATGAAATGTTATTTATGAGTCAAAATTATTCCTCTTATGATCAACAACAAATTTCTGAGGAATGTAGAAAACGATTTTCTGAACCAGTAGTAATACAGCAGTTAGTAAAGGTTTATAACAGAGTTTTAAATTTCAAATTTGCTTAGTTAATCAAAAGAAAAATATCCAAATCGTATGAAAATTTATGACGTTATAAAAGATTATGAATTTTTAGAAAATCTTATTAGAGGAATAGATACTGAATATCCATTTCCATTTATATATGAATTTCATAAGTATTTGCATGATGATGGGTGTAAAGGTTTTTTAGTTACTGATGGGTATGGTTGCTGGATGCCCGTTTCCATAAAATCAAAAAAGGGCTTTAAAATTGGTTCTTTGCTACACCCACCTTTACAGGATGGTATAAGAATGGATCCGGATGATGAGAAAGAATTTCTTGAAAAAGTCTTGTCTTATTTCAAATCAATTAAGTTATGTCACC
>DASQZP010000326.1:0-2082 GCA_035638655.1 Bacteroidales bacterium | reverse complement strand
AGGTAAATCTCTCAATACATGGGGCACCCTTGTTTTTTTGACATGACCCCATGGCCCATTATAACCTCTCGCTCTATACCAGTACCCATGATGTGGTCGATACCAATAGCCATGGTAAAAGAATATTTCCAAGCCAACATCAGGTGCAAAATACGCATATGTTCCGGGTATCACTACTACTGGAGGCGGTGAATGGATAACCACGTGCGGTAGAGGCACACCAATTCCTATATTTACATTTACTTCCGCAGAGCTCTGATTTGAATAGCCTGTCACCATAACGAAAATGATTCCGATAAACATTACGATTGTTTTATTTGTTCTCATAAAATAGCCCTCCTATCTATCAAACACCTACATAATCATTGTCCATTATTGAGACATTGTCCGATTTTTTTACTATTAGGTAATAAGGTGAAAGCGCTATAAAACAAAAAAGCCTTTGGACAAGCGTTCCCAAAGGCTGTCAAGTAACTTCGGCGGCCCGGCTATCATAGCTTTTCAGCTTTAGACCCGTGGCTTTGCGTCACCGCCTTTAAACGGATTTGCCCTTTCGATCTATCTATTTTCAAAACATTATAAAAAATATCGATGTAAATGTCAATAAAATTAGTTCACCAAAATCAGCCTATCAAGACCTTTGATGATTTGGTTTTAGGCTTTCTGATCAAATATCATGCCGACAATTTCATCAAATTTGTCCTTAAATGCTAAAAATTCAGAGGTCGGAATTTCCCTGATTACCTCACCAGTAAATCCATCTGTGACAGCTACTACAATTCGGCCGGATCCCTTATGAACACTAAAGTGTAGATCAACATTATGCGTGATTTTCAGGTTTTTCTTCACATCTGATGCAATTTCTTCCAATCCAGACAAATCTGGCTTTTTATCAGCTTTGTTAACTTGATCATTTCTTGGTGTTTCACCCTGATCTGCAGTAAGGTTTGTCTGAACTGATGGAGACAAACTTTTTCCTGATCCTGTTAAAGGTTTAACTAACATAATACACACCTCCTTATACTTTTTATCGATATTCTTATTAAAAATCTTAAGCTATATTAAGATGTATTAAACAAAAATTGACATTATTTATAACTGCCCGGTATCTTTTTGTTCTAATTGCCGGTCATACCCAAGTTATCGAAAGCATAATGTTAAAAATACGTTAAATACAATAAATCCTAAAAAATCCTAAAAACTAAAAAAGGCAAATCCTGTAAAATGGATCTGCCCTTTTCAAAAACGATATCAAATGCAGTGTTTATGCTCTGATGTTTATATGTCTAATATATCTTTAGTTATGTGTTTTCCATTCACCTAATAAGTTCGTTCAACATCCACACTACTTTTGTTCCTTTAGCAGTTAGAAATGCAACATTTTCATCTGAATCATGCGGAGACGGGAATGCTTTTACCATGCCGAGACCGGTATCAATCAACTCTACATTAGACGGATCTTTAATATAGTATTCACCAAGGATGTTTATATTCATAGATATACTTTCCTTTGGATTATCCATCAATTTGCTCAAGGTCGAATAGGATACTGGGTCAGGTTCATTATCTGCCAGATGCAACAATATTTCTATCTGATCGACATTTATGTCTTTTTTAACGTGGTTCTTCAGAATTTTAATTGCCTTATTCATTTTCTTGATTCCTTCCATATTAAATATCTTCTCTTTCATTTGATCAACACTCCTTTATCAAGCATTTTTTTTGATCAAAATTTTAAGTTTTATATGCACATGCATGATACGTTCCATAAAAACTCGTTTAAAGAATGATGATATATAACAGCATGTTATTAACGGAAACTGGGTTAATATTCTGGTGGAATGACATTTCTCGACAAAACACTTGACGAATATTGTCGGTATATACATTACGCTAAAATATAGGATAGGTTTCTTTGTTTCTGGGGTTAAATCTTTACCTTTATTGGGGAAGAAGAGAAGTCTAATTTGCAAAATTCATTATCGAAAACAAAACTGGGGATCGATACCTTCCACTTTTAAGGTAGAAAGATGTAGAAGAAGGAAAGGGCATTATTACGAAATCAAATTCAAATTACGAGCA
>DASQZP010000325.1:0-2648 GCA_035638655.1 Bacteroidales bacterium | reverse complement strand
TGCCTTCGTCATCATATTGACGGAATATCCTTTTTCTTTGTGAACTGAAAGGAATATACTGGATGTTTAGCACTCCCACTTTATGGCCTCTTTTATTTAAAGCCCTTGCTTGTTCTTCAAAAAATGACCCTTTAACCGGATTTTCTTCAGTTTTATACCAGGATGGTATAATTAAAATATGCATATTCCCCTCCCTTAATGCATCTCTCTGGCTTACTATCCGAAACATACCATATCAAATACCTAATTATTTTAATTTCAGATATTTATAATCTATTTGAAGAAATAATTATAACTTCCTAAGAATCTGTCGGCCTTAAATAAATATACTGCAATTTCGTCAGATTTAGCCCTATTTTGTGCTCTTTTTCGTTAAATAGAACCGCCAGCTTACTAGTCTCGACTATAATTTTTCATCATATTGTAGACAGTCATATATGTTTTCAAACGAAAGATATTTTTAGGATAACTGATAATATGTTTTATAAAAAAATATATTATATAACCAGGTTGCCGTTTATGAAAACTATCATGCATATAATAAAAGAAGTACTTACCCTTATATTTTTTGATCATCTCATTTGTGACATAATCTTTAACTATGTCGTAATTAAATACTTTTTTTAATTTATTTAATTCGTCATCATAATTCTTTAATGTTATTTTATTTGTATATAAACGTGTTGTTGATTCTTCATGTAAATTTACCACACATGTATATTTATCAATTTGTATAGGAGGATAGGTTGTCGCTATTTGAATCCATAACCCCCGGTCTTCTGCTGGTATCAAATATGTTTCAAATGAAAACTTTTTGAATATATTTTTATGAATACATACCGAAGTAGGATAAATTGTATAAAAAAGGACATGCTCAACAGGATTCATTTTGATTTTCTCCTGTAGATGTTTTCTCCGATATTTGCCGTCTGCATAAAAATATTGCCCGGTATAAAAGAATGCTATCGGATAGGAATTCTTAATAATATTTTTTCGTAATTCGACAAGGTGATTCGGAAGATACCAATCATCGCTGTCAAGAAAACAGATATATTCCCCATTCGCTTCTTTTATTCCACGATTTCTGGCAACACTGCGTTCCTGATTATTTTGATAGACATATTTAATACGTTCATCATCAAACGATAATACCTTGTCACGGGTGTTGTCTGTCGATCCATCATCGACAACTATAACTTCCCAATCATTGACCAATTGTTCAATGATGCTTTGAATCGCATGAGTGATGAACTCTGCACGGTTATAGGTTGGAATTATTATGCTAAATAATGGAATCCTATTATTCTCCATATAACAAAGCTCTCTTAATTATTTAGTATGAATATCAGTAAAATCCCTATGGCTTTATAAGAGATATAATCACTTAAAAATCAATCCATTAATAAATACCCATCAACTAATATAAAATAGCATTACAAGTGTGTAAATAATATTAGTATTCATTAATAAGTTATTGATATTTTTAGTTGTATATTCGATTTCCGTATGACAAAAGTTTTTCTATCGTCCTTTCTAACGCTTTATTCTTTGTTGGATCTATATCATTCTTTGTCAATTGCCTGTAGTCTACCCTAAAAACTTTTTGAGGATTTAAAATCGGAACATCATAGGCTGACTTAATAAAATACCAATAAGCATACCGATATAAATTATCCCGTATAAAGCCGATATTATTATTAAAATCTTCTCTTAGAGAACTTGTGCCAAGTAACATCCTCTTATATTCATTCTGACTTTTAGGTTCGTATGCGATACCCGTTTCACTATAAAAGTTATGTGAGCATGAGATGACAGGAATACTCAAATAAGTCATTTCCAATGCTAAAATACCACTATATACCAACCCTATATCTATATGATTTTTTATTAAAGCATAACTGTCTATGTTTTCATCTGAAGGTATTAATGTAATATTTGCATAATCCATGATTTCAGGATTCCTCTTTAACAAAATATCCATCAACCTATTTGTACCTTTAAACATTGTCGCTTCCGACGGGTGGAAACGAATTATTAAGTCGTGTTTAGTACCGATAAGCACTTTAATGGTATATTCAATCCATTCAATTAATCCATTAAAAATACTATTCCGTTCCACAATGTCACCATCCCATACAACATTAGGGAACATACCAAAAACCATACCATCTGTTTTCCTCTTATCTAATTGTAAATCATCATTTATTGGCCCCGTATGGTTAAAATAAATACTTGTATCAAATGTTGTGTGAGATATCCTTCTGTGAAAATATTGATCGACTAGTAATTTACCATCTTGTGTGATCTGATTGTTTTTAAAACGATTCCAATCTGTGTCTTTGTACACTAATTGATGAATAGCGTCAAGAATGAACATCTTCTGTTTCCTGTATATATGGGACTCGTAGATTACGGAAGGAATATTGTGTTTTTTTACATAGTTGTAACAAGGTCCCCACGTTGAATATGTACCGTGAGATGAAATAAATATATCTGGTTTCAACTCATTTACGATGTATTGACCTACGGCTTTAGACATTTTGCAATTCTGTAAAGATAGATTATAATACTTTTTCTGTTCCTTCTGTTTTGGATCAAATATGCCTTCTTCGAAATAACGATTGACGGAATTTATGGCCTGGCTTTTA